>JBEIHA010000501.1:0-1043 GCA_040381635.1 Pseudobdellovibrionaceae bacterium | reverse complement strand
GCCCGACCTAGTCGAAGACATGAGCCATGAGCACATCAACAATCACAATCAGTACCTGTGGGACATGAAAATGATTGATCTGATGAAGCGCGGAAAATCCAAGGAAATGATCGACATATTGAGCGACTTCACCGAACAAGCCACCGCCGAAACCGACGGTGGAAGTTTATCGTGGATGATGTCGGCGATGGATTTCCCCTCTTACCCGGCCGAAGTGCATGGTTACGGCACGGTGATCGGGACGGGGAACGCCGTCGTGGAATGGAGCCAAGCATGAATCAAGTGATCAAGGGCTACGTTTTGCCAGGCCTTCCGCATTTGCTCCTGACCCCGGACGCCAACCCGGGATGGAAGAAAATCCGGCAGGCGATGGACGTCGTACGGGGCGAAATCGCAAAGAGTGAAGCCGATGTGATTTTGATTTACTCGACCTATTGGCCAAGCGTGATTGGTCATCAAATCTTGGCCCGGCCTGAGGCAACGTGGACTCATGTGGACGAACAATTTCACGCGCTCGGTTCGATCCCGTACACGATCAAGGCCGACCGCGAATTAGCGTTGGCCTACGTTGAGACCGCCAAAGTTCGAAATCTGCAAGCGCGCGAAATCAATTACCACGGGTTCCCCATCGACACCGGCAGCGTGGTGGTTTCTAAAATCGTCAATCCCGATAACCGCATCCCGTGCGTGGTGGTTTCAAGCAACGTGTATTCCGATCGCGCCGAGACCATCGTCTTAGGTAAGGCCGCGCATGACGCCTTGGTGAAGCAAAAAAAGAAGGCCATTGCCATTGTTGTGACTTCTTTGAGCAATCGCATCCACGAGAAAAAGACCGAGCCGAAGGACGATAAAATTCATTCTCTTAAAGACCAAGAGTGGAATCAGAAATTCTTAGAGTTTTTAAGCGAAGGCCGTCTAGAAGATGTTTCGCAATTGTCGCGGCAGTTTCACAAGGAAGCGCGCGTGCACAAAGTGTCGAGCTTTAAACCTTTTTGGTGGTTGGCCGCGGTGATGGGGCAAAACAATTTGTATTCTGGTGAAGT
>JBEIHA010000500.1:0-1067 GCA_040381635.1 Pseudobdellovibrionaceae bacterium | reverse complement strand
TTTTTTCATCTTCGAAAGCTTTGGCCAGGAAGGCTGCACTTTTCGCGTGCCCGATCATGCGCACGCCCAAATGATCCAATCGAGTGTAAAGCTTGTGCGCGATACGCGCGTCCATAATGGGCCCGGTCAACATCACCATCCCGTGATTGATGTCGATCAGTGAATTGATAAAGTCTTGCGAAGCGCAAACCGCACCGCCGATCAAGTCGCTGGCACCCGAAATAAATTTGGTGCACGAATGCACCACCACGTCCGCACCGAATTTGGCGGGCGTGACGATCAAGGGGGTGAAGGTATTGTCGACCATAAGTTTTAGGCCGCGTTTTTTTGCAAGGGCGCTTAAAGCTGGCAGATCAGCGATGCGCAGCAAGGGGTTGCTCATGGTTTCGGTGTACAAAACTTTTGTTTCGTTTCCGATTGCGGCCTCGACGGCCTTGATGTCATTCATGTCCACGAACGTAACGGTCACGCCCATCCGCGGAAGAATATTTTTAAAGAGCGCATAAGTTCCGCCGTAGACCGAGGCGCTCGACACCACCTGCCCGCCTTCGGGGATCAGTTGCAGGATCGCGCAATGGATCGCGGACATTCCGCTGGCGACACCGAGAGCAGCTTCCGTGCCCTCCATCGCGGCCAGCTTACTGCCTAAGGCTTTGACTGTGGGATTGGCGTGTCGGCTGTACAGGTAGCAGCCGGCCAATTCACCGTTGAACGCTTTCTCCATATCCGAAGGGTTAAGGAAGGTGGAGGTCGCCCCCACGTCGACGGCGGGCACAACGCCGCCCTCTTCGCCGAAGTGTTGAATGTCGCGGATGTTTTGTTCGGTGGTTTTCATGATTAAATGTATAGACTTTTTTAGCGCGAAGTCATCGGGTTTTGACTACTGGCCGCGTTTGCGGCCGGAGTGAACCAAGCTACGGCCTGCACCCGTTTCGAAGCATCGTTGCTAAAAATGGCGACGGACTCACCTGAGTACGTGGTTTCAGATTGTAAACTATGATCCGAAATTTTCGCTCTATTTGACACTTTAAAATAGCCTGCAGGATACTGCTCAAATATTCTTTCTA
>JBEIHA010000499.1:0-1137 GCA_040381635.1 Pseudobdellovibrionaceae bacterium | reverse complement strand
GCCGTGACATCCATTTGGAAGAGCCCATCAAGTTGCTGGGCCAACACAAAGCTTCGGTGAAGATGGGCGAAGGCCTAGAAGCCGAAATCACGATCGTCGTAGAGAAAATCTAAAAGGTACCTGGTTCCTTTTGCGGGCCACGTAGCGTTAAGCTGCGGCGGCCCAGGGGTCTGGTTAACCCGCAGCCTCATTGTTCAAATGAGTTTTTGCTTCCACTAGAGTGTCTTGTAAATAAGCGGTTATGATATTGCGGACGTCATCTAACGTGACTTCCGTATCCAACAGACCGTGTTTCGCGACTAAACTGTTGATTTCACGCTCCACCGCTTCCGTCGGTAAACCCGTGGATTCAATCAGTAACTTCAGCAAGGCTCGACCTTCCATAATTCACCCCTCCGTGGGTTCTCTATTCAAGACAAAATCATTGCACCAAATCGGTTAAGCGAAGGAAAGCTCGCTCGCAAGGATTAGCCCTAGGTCGGTGTAGGCAATCTGGTGGCGCGATGTATAGACTGTTAGAGATGAAACATTTGGTTTTCTTGATCTTACTCAGTGGTTGCGCGGCGAGCTTAAAGCAGCGACACCCCGCGACCGTACCGGAACCGGCAGATAACGGCGCGGCATCGACTTTCAAACTCTCTGGTTCGCGAAGCGCAAACCCCTTCGCGAAAATAAAGTCACCTTTCGGGGGTTCACCCCGCGCGATCGGCGGCTATTCCGCGGGCTGCGTGATTGGCGCGGAGCCGATGCCGAAGAGCGGCCCGGGCTTCGAAGTGATGCGCTTAAAGCGTCATCGATTTTTCGGGCATCCCGCTTTGAATGCCGTTTTGGTGCGTGCTGGTAAAGAACTTGGCTCTGAGTCGACGTTGCTTTATGGCGATCTTGCGCAAGCGCGCGGCGGGCCTATGCCCGGCGGACATGCTTCGCACCAAAGTGGGCTTGATGCGGACATTTGGTTCCATCGATTTTCAGCGCAGAAAAAAATAACGGATCGACAGCGCGAGAGCCTGCATGCTTCAAGTGTTCTCGCGAGGAATTATATCGACCTCAACCCGCGCCAGTGGCACGACATATACGCAAAACAATTGATGTGGTTTGCTGGGCAGCCGGAAACCGAACGTGTGTTTGTGAACGCCT
>JBEIHA010000498.1:0-1189 GCA_040381635.1 Pseudobdellovibrionaceae bacterium | reverse complement strand
TGCCGGAACTCGGTTGGCCGTGGGAAGCCTTGATTGCAGATGAAAGCCTTCCTTTCGAGCGGCGGGAGCTACGTGTTAGCCGCGACGACAATACTTCCGTAAAGATCTTGGAAGTGGTGGCGGCCCGCTTCAAGGACGCCGATGGTAAATTAAAGGGTTGGCTGCTCTTATTCGACGATAGAACCGAACAAAAGTTGATGGAGGAAACCTACCGCCAGCAAGAAAAACTAGCGGCGGTAGGCCAGTTGGCGGCGGGTATTGCTCACGAAATCCGAAACCCCTTGGCGAGTATTAGCGGTTCCATTCAGTTGATGATGAGCAGTCCTCAAAATCACAACGATGAAGACATGAAATTGATGCGCATCGTGGACAAAGAGATCGACCGCCTGAACGGACTTATCACCGAGTTTCTTGAATACGTAAGGCCCGAGAAAAAAGTAAATCTGCCGGTGAATTTGAACAACGTGATTCGCGAATGTGTGGAATCGCTGCAGTTCAATCCGAAATTGCGCAAAGACGTCGAACAAAAAATTCAGTTAAACGCGGCAGCTGAAATTTTAGGCAACCGCGATAAGCTTAAGCAAGCCATATTGAATTTTGTGATCAACGCTTATCAGGCCATGGATAAAACCGATAAGCCCGTGTTCACCGTCGAAACCCACGATCAGGGTTCTTTGGTCGTGATGATCATTCGTGACACGGGCTGCGGAATAAAAGCACAAAACCTGAACCGAATCTTCGAGCCTTTCCACACCACGAAACCTCAGGGCACGGGCCTTGGTCTAGCGGTTACGCACAAGATTCTGCAAGCCCACGAGGCACGTGTTTTCGTTGAAAGCCAAGAGGGCCAGGGCACGAAGTTCGTTGTCGAGTTCCCAAGTCATCGAGGTCACCATACCGAAGACTTGATTCCATTCAAACAGAGCGCGAAGGGTTGAGAAACCCAACGATTTTCAACACAATAGAGCATAAGGCCAGAGCTTAAATCAGAGGAACAACAGCTATGAAGTCACGTATTTTGGTAGTGGATGATGAAGAGTCAATCCGCGAATTTCTAGAGATCATGTTGCGCAAAGAAGGTTACGAAGTCACTACCGCCGAAGATGGCCAAGCGGCTTTGGATGTCATCAAGAAAAAATCATTTGATTTGGTGATTTCCGATTTGCAGATGCCGAACATGACGGGGCTG
>JBEIHA010000497.1:0-1197 GCA_040381635.1 Pseudobdellovibrionaceae bacterium | reverse complement strand
GTTCCAAAAGATCGGCTTCGACGTGAAGAAGCTTCGCCGCGTGGCGATCGGGCAGCTGACCTTAGGCACTTTGCAAAAAGGCGAATACGCTTTTCTAGATACTCTTGGGTTATCGCGCATCTTCCGCAAGCGCCGCGCGGAGCTTGAAAAGATCAAGGCCGAGAAAAAAGCTGAGGTGGTCGAAAAGAAGAAGGCTTCGAGCGAGCGCTACCCGCGCAAAAAAGGTTTAAAGAAGAAATTTGGGCAAAAGAAGTTTCAGCCGAAGCGTGCGTTTCGGTAGAGCACATTGGCTGGCGGACCCGAAATGACGGCTGGTCGGGTTTGATTGTTTAGGGCCGCTCGTCCACCGCCAGTAGGCCGCTGACCGCAAGCCATTGCCCATTTGCTCATCATTTAATTCGAATTCAATCTGTGCGCAGATGCTGCGCCATCTTATCCACACCAAAGTGTTTGACCGCCGACCGCTGATTGCAAGATCGACAAAGTAAACGCATGTTTTCCAGCGTATATTGCCCCCCTTTAGCCTTTGGATGCCGATGATCCTCTTCGACCGCGTAAACCGAACCACAGTTGGTGCACTGACCGTTGTCCCGCCGCCAAATCCGTCTTTTGATTTCAGCTTTTGAATCTAGTCGCGGCGAAACGACTGGTTTTGCAGACGGGCCAGGCTTAAAGGCTTCAAGGCCAAGTTCAGTCAACTTATGGATCAATTGATCAAGGGTTAGGCCTGGATGCGAATGGGCCAAGATCCCTCTAAGATTCTCTAAATTTTGAACAGTCGCCTCACTGGTGGTGAAGGACACTTCATAAGTATTTTCGCCGATCATCTGGATCTTTTCTTTGAACTTCAGTGGAGTTTCGGCCATCGAAAACACAATCTTCTGAGCTTCACGCGTGCTTTGCCCAGCGACGTTGTTAAGAACCGCTACTTTCTCCTCGCGAGAGAAAGGTTTGCCTTCCTTTTTTTGATGCGAAAATAGACTTTGCACGATCCCTACATGGGTAAGATTCAATTCACCTGAATCCATCATCTCTTCGACTTCGGGGATCTCGCGCATCATACGCATGGCTTGAATCCGGCGCACGGCCTGATCGCGTGGATAACCAAGTTCATGCATCACTAAATCTAACAGGCTTGGCTGTTTAAAGTCCGCGTATAGGCGGCGTCGGTCTATTTCTTTGATGTGATGAAGAATG
>JBEIHA010000496.1:0-1229 GCA_040381635.1 Pseudobdellovibrionaceae bacterium | reverse complement strand
TCGAAGTGCTGATTCCCGATTTCAAGAAATTGAAAGGTTTGGTCCAGCACGATCACTACCATCGCTTCACCGCCGATGCGCATTTGGTGCAGACCTTGCGCGAAGTCCAGCGGGCGAAGTCGAAGTCCAAGATTTTCGGCGTGATCAGTCAGTTGAATAAAGACCTGAATCCCCAAGACTGGTGGACTCTTAAACTGACCGCGCTATTCCACGACTTGGCGAAAGGCCGCAAAGGGGACCACTCGACGGAGGGCGCGAAGCTCGTCGAGAAGTACTTCGATCAATGGGATTTCTCGGAAAATTTGAAGCAAGACGTAAGGTGGTTGGTCGAGAGCCATTTGCTTATGTCGACGGCGAGTTTTCGTCAGAATCCGCAGTCGCCCTCCACCTGGAAAAGACTTTTCGCGCGGGGAGTTGAGGGCCGACGTCTCGTCCTGCTTGCGCTGTTTACGGCGATCGACATTCGTGCGACCAATCCCGAGGCCTGGACGCCTTGGAAGGCGCAGTTGCTGCTGAATCTGGTGAACAACATGCGCTCACCTGAAGCGCAAAGTTTGAATCAACATCTCAGTCTCGCGCGTAAAGACAAATGGGCCGCTGATATCGAAGAGTGGCTCGGTCAAATAGATCCGCTGCTTTTGCAAATGTTGCCGCCACGATTGCTCATCACTGACTTAAAGGATGCTGCCAAAGCGAAACAAGATCTGGGCGTGAAGGTGTGGAAGGATAAAAAAGGAAAACTGTGGGTACGCTTTCATCGCAAAGTCGATCAACCAGGTTTGTTCCTAAGTTTTATGCGCCAACTCTTCGGATTCGGCTTAAGCGTGCAGATTTCGTCCGTACATACGATCAATGAAGTCGGCGTTTACGATTGGTTTCAACTGAAGACCGAAAAGAATCCAAAACAAATTGCGAAGTGGCTTGATCTGCCGCAAGCCCAAGAAATCGCGCTACCGAAAGTGCAGTTTCAATCGATCGACGTGATGTCGCAAGATGAAGAAGAATGGATTTTAAGTTTCAAAGGCCGCGATCAACGGGGACTTTTGTTAAATGCCGCCGAGGCCCTGGCAAAAGAAAAGCTTTCGATTCGCTGGGCCCGCGCGCACACCTGGGGAAATCAGGTCGAAGACGTGTTTTCGGTAAGACCACGAGGTGATGTGACTGGACTTCTTTCGAGGTTGAACGCGCAGTTCGTAACATAAGAGTTTATTCAGAACCGGGTCCGGTCT
>JBEIHA010000495.1:0-1233 GCA_040381635.1 Pseudobdellovibrionaceae bacterium | reverse complement strand
CCACCGTCGAAGAGGACAAGGTTTTGGATTCTTTGATCGGCGTGCGTACGGATTTTAAAGACCGTTTGGAACAATCGGCGGAGCGCTACTAATATGACGGATAAACTTTTAGTTCTTGAAGACACCAACGGCGAAGTCGTCCGAACCTACCCCTGGTCGGGCCAACCGGTTTCCGTGGTTCGCCGGGGCGATACACTTCGCCTGGAACTGGTCAGCTCGCTCGAGAAATTGAAAGAGAAAAACATCCCTTATCAATTCCTTGGTGACATAGACGAAGAAAAAGTAAGCCAAGGCTTTTCGGTGGGGACTTTGGGTGCCTTACGTATTTTGCCTAAAGTTGAAGTCGTGGCGGCCGACGACAAACTGGATCAAGAGAAGAACACCCTTTGGTGGATCTCGCTATCCTCGATGTTACTTTTGGCCGGCGGATTGATCACGTTTATAGTGGGTCGCCCCCCTGCCCTAGTGACTAATGAAGAAGCCTTGAAACAAGAAGTGATTAAGATCGTAAAGAACATTCCGGCGCGCCAGAAAGTTCAGACGGCGACCGTTTCGCAAAATCAGCCTTCCGATGCAGATGTAAAGCCCACGACACCAAAAAGCATCGATCGTTTGAAGCGCATGGGCGCCTTAGGCGCTTTGGGATCTTTGTCGAAGAGCAAACAAATGGGTGGATTGAATTTAGGCGCGGCCAATACCACCGCTGGTCCCGGCCTAGGTGGAAACGCGGGCAGCGGCGGCGTGCAAACTTCATTGTACGCCAAAGGTCTGACGTCGGCACCACTGGGCGCCGGTCATAACGTCGAAGGTGCCGGTGGTTACGGAACCAAAGGCAAAGGCGGCGGCCAAGCGGGCTACGGAAAAATGACGATGGTTGGATCTACGGGCGCCGCACCGATCGGACTTTCGCAAGAAGCGACCGTGGCCACGGGCCTCGATCGCGATCAAATTGCCGCGGTCATTAACCGCAATTTAGGACAAGTGCGTTTTTGCTACGAGCAAGGTCTGCAGGGTGATCCCTCGCTGAAGGGCCGCGTGGCCGTGGACTTTGTCATCGGTGGCAACGGAGTCGTGAAAACGGCGAATGTGGGCAACACCTCGCTGAATTCTAAGATGATCGAAGATTGCATCGTGCTGCGCTTAAAGAGCTGGAAATTTCCGCTTCCGATGGGCGGAGTCGACGTGCAAGTTTCATATCCTTTTGTATTGAGCAGAACAGGGCAGGGGTAAATG
>JBEIHA010000494.1:0-1266 GCA_040381635.1 Pseudobdellovibrionaceae bacterium | reverse complement strand
TATCGAACCCTATCAAGGAGCGGCAACCGGAGTCGGCGGAATTCTTCGCGATATTTTCACCATGGGGGCTCGGCCTATCGCCTTGGCCAATTATCTTTGTTTTGGTGAACCTCATGCGGCGCGTATGCCCGCAATCGTCGAAGGCGTGGTGGCCGGCATTAGCGGTTACGGCAATTGCGTGGGTGTGCCGACGATCACGGGTCAAACTGAGTTTCATTCGTCCTACAACAACAATGTCTTGGTGAATGCCTTGGCCGTCGGACTCTTCACCAAGGACGATCCGGTCGTCACGTCGCAAGCGAGTGGCGTCGGCAACTGGGTTGTTTATGTCGGCGCCAAGACGGGCCGTGATGGTGTGCACGGGGCTTCGATGGCTTCGGAATCCTTTTCGAGCGACAGTGCTTCGAAGCGACCGACGATTCAGATTGGCGATCCCTTCTTAGAAAAACTGTTGATCGAAAGCTGTATCGAAGTGATGAAAGAAGACTTGGTCGTCGCCATTCAAGATATGGGTGCGGCAGGTTTAACTTCGTCATGTTTCGAAATGGCTGCTAAAGGCAACGTCGGATTTAAGATCCACTTAGATCAAGTCCCACTGCGCGATTCCACCATTGGGCCGGAAGAAATTTTGTTGAGCGAAAGCCAAGAGCGCATGCTCTTGATTTGTGAACCTAAAAAATTCGACGCCATTCAAAAAGTTTTCCATCGCTGGGGTCTGGATGCTTCCGTTCTTGGTGAAATTACGCCCGGGAAAGACGTTGAATTGTTTTGGAAGAAAGAATCGATCTGCAAAATCGATCCGAAGCTTTTGACCGACAATGCTCCCATGTATGAACGACCCTACGAAGCTTGGACGCCCAAGAATAAAACCGAAAAGTTGAATGCCCAGCCCGTCAGTGTCGATCAGGCCGTCGCCTCGGTCGAAGGCACCACGCGCCGCTGGATTTATCAACAGTACGATCAGCGGGTCGGCGGTCGCACCGTTCGTGACTGTGATGATAGCGTTTCGGTTGTTCGATTGCTGGATAGCGGACGGGGACTTGGACTTGTGCTCGGTTGCCGTCCCTACGTGATGCGTATGGATGCGCGGCTGGGCGGCTATGATGCGGCTTTTTATCCGGCCCTCGAGTTGGCCGCCAAGGGATTTCAGTCCTTGGCGATGACCGATTGTTTGAACTTCGGCAATCCCGAAAAGCCCCAGATCATGTCCGAATTCGTGGCCTCGGTCGAAGCTCTGGCGCACGCGGCGAAGGTGCTCGATGCACC
>JBEIHA010000493.1:0-1325 GCA_040381635.1 Pseudobdellovibrionaceae bacterium | reverse complement strand
GCCAGAGCCGTACCGCGCACATAGCTTTGCTCGAATCGTTGACCTTCGCGATCCACTACGATTTCGAGATTGGCTGATAGGGCATTCACGCAAGACAGCCCCACCCCGTGCAGCCCAGCGGTATAATCGCCGGGCGCTTTGTCGAACTTGCTCCCCGCGTGCAAGCGGGTCAAGGCTACCTCGCATGACGAGATCTTTTCACGCGAGTGAACTTCAGTTGGGACTCCTCGCCCGTTATCGCTTACTTCACAGAAGTTTTCGCCCACGGTAACTTGAATGTCATCGCAATGGCCTAGAATAGCTTCATCGAGGGAGTTATGAACAATTTCATTCAGTAGATGGTGCGCGCCCAGTTCACAAACTGAACCAATATACATGCCCGGGTTCTGACGAATGGCCTCAATTTCTGTGAGGACCTGGATTTCATCACGCATTCCCAGTTTCCTTTAGTTTTCGCACGTGGGCCCGCTTGAGCTTTTCGAGCGTATCAAACCAACTGGCGATGTCGGTAAAGCCCTCTTCCCGCGCTATGCGAGCCATTTCAGGATAGACTTCGGTGAATTGCAGAGTCTCGGTTTGTAGGGCGCTCTGGATGTTTTTCGCCGTGCTACCAAACGGGATATCGCTCGAAGGATCACGCGCCAATCTTAGAAAATCTAAAAAACCTTCGGCATTTGTGCGACCGCCATCGGCCAATTCCGCAAACAACGAACCATAGCGCTCGAGGCCTTCAAATTGAGCCACCGTCGCGAAGAACTGGTACCGAAAGGCCAAACCTGATTCTTCGAAGAAAGCTTTTTTTAAATTCTCAAAGGTTCGCGTTCTTTCGAGTTCCACGTCCATACTCAATGCTCCTGATCACTTTAAAATATTGAATCAATGCTTTCTTTTTCCACCGCAATGAAAAGTTCTTGTCCTTAACCATCGACTTGGCCTCTGTCGAGAGCATGCGGGTACGCTCTAAAAGTGCAATCTGGGCCCGCTGCATCCGGCTTGGCGAAACTCCCCCGCTAGGCGAAACCGAATACCCATAATCGACCATCAGTTCCCCAGCTTCGGACTCGATCCAGCCGATTTCTTCGGCACTCAAAAGCTTACGGTAGCGCCCAACGCTTCCCGCAGAAACCGGATGCGCGCAGTTTTTCCAACTTTCGCTCAACGAAGAAAGCTCGCCCGCAGCCTTACCTCGGAAAAATTGCAGCTGTGAAGGAAAATAATCTTCGTCGAGAAACATCATAATGTTCTTAAGCTGGGCTTCCGGATCGCGAACCAAATCTTCATACCTAATTCTCATTAAGTCGGGACCGACAGACCGCTCAATGATC
>JBEIHA010000492.1:0-1332 GCA_040381635.1 Pseudobdellovibrionaceae bacterium | reverse complement strand
TTATGGATCGTCTCAGCAGTGAAAACCCAAGACGCCGAATGCCCCTACGTCGTCACATGGATCCCCTTCACCGCGAAGTCCTCTACAAATGGGCTAACGGGATCTTAAATGAAAACTAAAACTATTCTTCTTTTTGCTCTTGTTTCTCTATTTCTCGATTTTCGATTTTCGGCCGCGCAAGCGGCTGGCCCGGGCGCTGCCGAATTTCGCGGCTACATGAAAGTGAACGATCTGGTGCGCGAACGCTTGCTGGAGCGTGGATCGGACTTTGAGCTCAGTCAGTATCTTGGGCAAAGCTATGATCCTTTTGGGACCAATCTTTTGGACTTGCTAGGGACGCACAAAAGCGGTTTCGCGGGTGGTCGCTTTCGCAACGGAACGCCGAATTCGTTAAACATGTTGATTTGGCATATGCTCTTTTCGAAATTGGCCACCGACGTGTCCCTGCTTTGCACAGGAGAGGCCGTTCTTCCGTTCAGTGTTGGCTTTAGAAAAGCGGCCGCGCCTTTTTGTGAATTCCCCTTCCGTATGGCGAACTGGGATGACCAGCTCTTCACGCTTTGGCTGACGGTGATGAATTTCGATGCACCGTTAACGGAATATCAAGAGTGGCGAAAGTTTTGGATCAGTCCTCAAGCTTCGGCACTTCGCGGACCAGAAGCTCTCGAGTGGATGGTGCTTTCGATTGTAAACAATCCTTATTTTTTATTGAGGTTATGATGTTGGACCGGCGTGCGTTTATAAAAATCGGGGCAGGGGCTTTGGGCACATTGCTGGTGCCTTTTGATCTTAAAGCGGCCGATCCGGAAGATCCTCATTTTTTTCTTCAGATTTATATTTACGGTGGAATTGATTCTTTATTCCTGTTTGATGGCCGCCCCCTCGAGATGCAAGGCGCCGGCATTACCCACACCTACCTCAAAGAAGATCCCAAAGTTTGGCGGGGCGACAATGGCGGGCAGTGCTTGGCCACTTCGATGGCCCGTAAACTTGAACCCATTAGGCAGCGATTTTCTATCATCAACGGCGTACATATGACCACAGCATTTGATGGCCACTTACAGAACGTGAACTTCCTGTACACAGGCAATCCCTTCGGCGGCGAATGCTTTATCCCTCATCTGAATCTCCGGGAAAAAAATGGTTATACCCCGAGGCCACTTGATGCCATTCAGATCTCGGGATTTGCGCTTGATCAAACCAATGGGGGTAAGTCGATCCCGCTCTCGCCCGATTCGGCCTACAATCTGATCGACTCCATTAAAAAATCTCGTCCCATGGATCCTCGGCACGCGGTGATGACTCAGATGGATTCGCGTTTTGAAGCTTTGG
>JBEIHA010000491.1:0-1384 GCA_040381635.1 Pseudobdellovibrionaceae bacterium | reverse complement strand
AACCACCAAGTGACCGGTCAAGCTTGCGTTGATCGCGATCTCGGCGGTTTCTAAGTCACGAATCTCCCCGATCATAACAACGTCGGGATCTTGACGAAGGATGGAGCGCAGTCCGCTGGCAAAAGTTAAACCGATTTTAGAATTCACCTGAATTTGACCGATGCCGTGGATGCGTTGTTCCACCGGATCTTCGACCGTAATGATATTAATGTCGGGCTTGTTGATCTTTGAGATCGCGGCGTACAAAGTCGTCGACTTACCCGAACCGGTGGGGCCGGTGACCAGAAAAATACCGTAGGTCTTGGCCATCAGTGCATCAATCTTCACCAATGAGTCGGGCGAAAAACCCAACTGCTGAAGTTCAAGAACGACGTTCGATCTATCCTGAAGACGCATCACTAAGCGTTCCCCGTGCGCGGTCGGGACCGAGCTCAAACGAACATCGATGTCTTTACCTGCAAGCTTCAAAGGAATCCGTCCGTCTTGCGGCAAGCGCTTTTCAGCGATGTTCAAATTGCCCATAACTTTGATACGCGAAGTGATGGCGTTCTGAAGTTTTTTCGGCGGTTTAAAGATATCGAACAAAACGCCATCAATGCGGAAGCGCACAACCATGTCGCGTTCGTAAGGTTCAATGTGAATATCGGAAGCTTTTTCCTTTACCGCACGAAAAAGCAGGGTATTGACCAGTTTGATCACTGGCGCGTCGTCATCGCCCGCGTCCAATAAGTCGATAACCGGATCGTCGAGATCCACTTCTTCGCCGTCGATGTCTTCCATACCCTCTAGGGCCGCGGTGGATTTTTCGTACACCCGGTTGATCGCGTCTTGGATGCGTGACGAAGTGGTAGCTAGCGGATGAACCTTTTTGCCGAATTTGACTCGTAGGTCTTCAAGGGCTTTATGGTTTAAGGGATTCGTGGTCAAAACCAAGACGCGGTCTTGCTCTTCTTTGAAGGGCAAGACTTCTTGGGTCTTCGCGTAGTTGATCGGAATTCCGCGCACCATGTCCACGGCGATGTCATTGACCGGAATTTCTTTAATGTATTCGACGTTCAAATGCTTGCACAATTCGGCCAGTGCTTCTTCGGGCGTATTGAAAGAAAGCTTCGAGATCAACTGATCTAGTGGGACGCCCTTAGCGTCGTTGGTGCGCAGCAAAGCCTGCAATTGCTCTTCGCTGACGCTGGTTCCTTTTTTTATTAGAGTTTCAAATGTCGGTGATGCCATTCTTAAAGTTAGACTACAGGAAGCGGCATTCTTGAACAAGAGAGCATTGCACCTAGCCGTTGGGCTAGGCGCTGTGTACACGCCAGTCTTTAGCCGTTCCCGTTGCGCATGGTCGCTGCAGTGTCTTTCAATGATTTTCGGATGAGGGCTCTTT
>JBEIHA010000490.1:0-1385 GCA_040381635.1 Pseudobdellovibrionaceae bacterium | reverse complement strand
CGGGAAGCGTGAAGCCAAAGTCGTCGGTCTGACCCATCTGTGGGTAGGGACGGATTACGTATTGATCGAAAGAGCCGTCAAATACGGAATCTTGTTTATCGTGCTGACTTTTCTGATGGTCTTTATCGTCGAATTTATGGCGAACGTCAAAATACATCCTTTGCAGTACGCATCGATCGGCCTGGCCATCAGTCTTTTTTATCTGCTTTTGTTAGCGCTGTCGGAATCGATCGGCATTCACTTTGCCTACCTGACTTCGACATTTGCGGTCACCGGGCTGATCGTCTTTTACGTCCGTGGCTTCTTAAAGCAAAAGAAGTTCACTTACATGATCTTTGGCGAACAAATCACACTCAGTGGTTTCTTCTACACTTTACTCTCTATCGAAGAAAGTGCGTTTCTGGTGGGATCACTAGGTTTGTTCGCGGCACTGGCCGCATTTATGTCGGTCACTCGTAATTTCGACTGGTATTCGGGATCGTTCGCCAAATCTCAAACCAAGTAGGAGCTTTCCGTGGTTAAGCTTGTGCTAATTATTAGTCAGATCCTCGGTTTATTAACTGTTCTGACGGTGGCGTTTCTAATTTGGCTCTTGTTCAAACGCGAATCGTCGGGGGATTGGGTCGAGAGCTCGATTTCCCCCGATGGTGCTTTAGCCGCCAAGGTTTTCGAATTCACGGGCTATTCGGAGTATTCACGCCACGAAATCCATTTGCGCCACCGGCACAATTTCTGGCCCTTTTCCACTTCTGTAGCCACCCTGACCAACTCCAAGATCAATTGGTGCGCGGGTGGTGTTCATTTGGTTTGGAAATCCAACGGGGACGAACTGCAAATTGAATTCGAGCAAAGTGAATACACTTCGGTTCCGGACGAGAAGGTCCGCATCGGGGGCCGCTGGGTGAGCGTTAAACTTCTACCGGGTAAGCCTAAGCCTACGGCCCGTTGCGGCTCTATGAAGGGTCGCTCTTGAATAACCCTCACCCTGTGCTTAGAGTAACGATATGAATCCCAAAATCCTACTGTTCGAGGACGAGCCCAACATCGCCGAAAACCTGAAGTACGCCCTCAAGACCGAGGGCCTGACTTGCGAACATTCGACCACCGCCTTTGACGGCTTGTCTAAATTCAAATCGGGATCCTTTGATCTGGTGATCCTTGATGTGGGACTGCCCGACAAGAATGGTTTTGATGTTTGCCGTGAAATTCGAACTAATAGTCGCGTGCCCATTTTCTTTCTGACCGCGCGGGCGGAAGAAGTGGATAAAATTCTGGGTCTAGAATTAGGGGCCGACGACTACATCACAAAACCCTTTAGCCCCCGCGAAGTCACGGCCCGGATCCGCGCGTTTTTTCGACGCTTTAGCGGCGACGTCCCAAAACTG
>JBEIHA010000489.1:0-1403 GCA_040381635.1 Pseudobdellovibrionaceae bacterium | reverse complement strand
CGGCATGCGCTTGAGCGCATGGCTGAGCGGTCTGTCACGAGGGCCGATATCCGCAACGTCGGATTGATGGGCGTGGCGAAGCCGGGTGAAGATGGCAAGTTGAAGATCCGAGGAGTTGATCTCGATGGCGAGGAGCTAACTCTGGTCTGCGTTTATGAAGATGGCACTTTGATTATCACGGTTTTTTGAGGAGGATTTATGTCAACCAAAGCAACGGGCAAAAAGTGGAAGGGCGAGTTGAAAAATGCTACGCCGCTTGAGTACATCGTATTTAAGAATGTGCCTATGCGGTCCTCCAAGCATGGTGACGTTGTCGATCTTGATATTGCAGTGCTAGAATTGCTGGCCGCTACAGCGGTGATTGAATCGCGAATCCCACTGCGTGGAAAGGAAGTGCGCTTTTTGCGTAAAGTTTTGGGTTTATCGTTAGAGAAGTTTGCGGGCCCCATGGACCTTTCAGCCGCGACGGTCATGAAATGGGAGAGAGCCGAGACGGACCGTCTGCACATGGTGAACGAAGTGGCGGTGCGCACGTTTGCGGCGGAACGACTTGGCCTTCATGTAGACGGTATATTTTCAAAACTTGTTGGCGATCGCACGCCTGAACTTTTGGAGCTCAAGGCTTCTTAGCGGATTCATGAAATCGAGACAATTGACTCGGGCTTACTCTGCCCTTTGATTTCGTTTTCTTTCAGTAGCGCAGCGATTTCAGCTCTGGTTGAGAATAACTTTGCGCCAGCAGGCTTGAGCTGCCCAAGTTCCCGTGCACAGGCGTAGACAGGTCCGTTGGTCCACGAAATAATGGAAATGTTAAAGGAGTTCGAATGGTAAAAAAGATTTTGCTCCTAGTTCTCTCTTGCTCAACTGCGGGCCACGCGTTCGCCGACTGCGGGGGACCAAAAAGTGCAATTTATGATTTTGCAGGCTGGAACCCAACGACCAAAGAAATCCTCGTGCGCTCCCTGCGGCTAGTCTCGGCAGGCCCTGAAGACATTGCGAATAAAGAAAATGTGAACGAAGCCGTCATCGTTGCTTCTAAAATCGATTCCCCATATCGGCTTCGCGAGGTCGCAAATTTCAAGTTTTCGGACCAAGCCGTAGGCAAGGTGTTAATTGATAAGACCGAAAGAGCCCTTCAAGAATTGCGCAAAGTCGGTTTCGAATTGGTTGAATTTAAGGTGGTTAAGCCGACTGGCGAAGTGACCGCTCCTCTAAAAAGATCCGCAGCCTGCCCTTACAATGACAGTTGTGGCGATCTAGGATTCAAGGACCCTTTGAACACTGCAAGTACGTTTGTTGTGCGCAAAGAAGCCATTTCCAAAAAAGCCAATGACGTTGAACATAGGCTCATTTACCGGGATGCCACCCAAAAGGAATTGGTTTTGCAAAGATCGTTGTTTGAT
>JBEIHA010000488.1:0-1432 GCA_040381635.1 Pseudobdellovibrionaceae bacterium | reverse complement strand
TGAATCAAAGGTTCTTTGTCGCTAAGGAATTGAAGGCTCTTCTTGATCGGGTGTTGATGAATATGCCTATTGCCGAACAAGAGAAATACTTTATGCGACGAAAAAGGCCTCGAAAAAAAGGCAAAGCCTTTTGATGAAAATCACAAAAAAAATGAGCCGAAAACAATTTGCTGCAGCAGTTGTGAGGCAACTGAAGAAGGATGATGTATCGGCGGTTTTGGTCGGCGGAGCTTGCGTATCTATTTACACAAATGACAGGCATGCTTCAAAGGACTTGGACTTTATCTCGCCGGACTCCACCGACGCGATCACCACATCTTTGGAGAAAATTGGCTTCAAGCGCAAGCAACGATATTATATTCATCCCGACTCGGAACTTTATGTGGAGTTTCCGAGTGGCCCCATTGCCTTAGGCAATCAAGTTCCGGTGAAGCCCGAGGGCAAATTGAAGGTGAGTGACGTGGTTATTCCCATGCTTTCACCTACCCAATGTGTAATCGACCGCTTGAGTTCTTTTTTCTACTTCGGCGACCGTCAAAGCCTAATTCACGCCCTTTGGGTTTGTGAACAGCAGTCGGTAAGCATAGAGAAAATCAAAACCTGGGCAGCCAGGGAAAAGATGCCCGATAAGTTTAATCAATTCCTAGAAGCGTGGAGAAAAATTAAGCAAGCGAAGTAGCGTTCTCTTTCGCCCACCCCGAAGGGGATTTCGCCCGCTTAAGATTTACAAAACGCAGCGCGATTGGGTCTAGCTTAGATTTGGCCGTAGGACCCCGTATTGCTCAATCTCCTCCCAAAATGATCTTCGGATCACTCAACAAAGGAGATTCCATGCTCAAAAAATCTTTAACGTTAGCCGTAGTGGCAGTCACCGCGGTCGGTCTGACGGCTTGTAACGAACGTCAGGTGGCTACAGGTGCTGCGATTGCTGGCGGCGCGCTGATCGCGGGTGCGGTCGCCGGCAGCTACAATCGAAACCGCTATGACTACGGCGACAGGTACCGCCCCGGGTATTACAACGATGGTTATGGATACGGATACGGAGTTTGGCCTGACCGTGGTTATGGCTATGGTTACCAGCGACGCTATGACTACAGACGCCGCGGCCTCTATTGGAACAGTTCAGAAGTTCAAGAAAATGGATCTCAAGACTCGGAAGCACAAGTTCATCTAGCCGCGACCGGTAGAACCGCGATCCGGCCTGAACAGGCGTTGGCGCAGGTTTACAAGATGCCCTTGCGTGCGGCCAGCAAAGTCTTGACCGTTTTCGAAAACGTAAAGGCTTCGGGCAGTCTTGAAAGCTTGAATGCGATGGGCGTTGGACAAAACGAACTGCAAGCCTTAGCCAACGGTGCCGAGCCTTCCGCGGAAGCGATGAGCAGCGTCGCGCATTCGTTGGGTGCAACATCGGCATCGGTTCATGCCTTGTTTT
>JBEIHA010000487.1:0-1484 GCA_040381635.1 Pseudobdellovibrionaceae bacterium | reverse complement strand
CGTCCGATGATGTACGTGGCGTTATCCTACGATCACCGGATCATTGATGGTGGCGAAAGCGTTAGCTTCTTAGTTCGCGTGAAAGACTGCATCGAAGATCCGTCGCGCTTGTTGTTGGAGATTTAAACTATGGCTTCAGAATCCTTTGACCTCGTTGTGATTGGCGCTGGCCCCGGCGGCTACACCGGTGCGATCCGCGCTTCGCAGCTTGGCCTAAAAGTAGCGATCATTGAAAAAGACAAAACTCTCGGCGGCACGTGCTTGAACGTGGGCTGCATTCCATCGAAGACGTTGCTCGAATCCAGCGAGCATTTCTCGATGGCGAATCATGATTTTAAAACGCATGGCATCGATGTCAGCGGCGTGAAATTGAATTTACCCGCGATGATGGCCCGTAAAGACAAGATCGTTTCTGACCTGACCGGCGGCGTGGCTTTTCTGATGAAGAAAAACAAGATCACGCATTACAACGGCAAGGGAAAATTACTTTCGGCTAATCAGGTTGAAATCACTTTAGCCGACGGCTCCAAACAAGTCGTTGATGCTAAGAATGTGATGCTGGCCACAGGCAGCGTGCCCAACGAATTGCCCGCGGTTCCCTTCGACGGCAAGCGAGTGATCTCAAGCACCGAGGCCTTGTCTTTACCCGAAGTACCGAAGCATTTACTGGTGGTGGGCGGCGGCGTGATCGGTCTAGAGCTCGGATCGGTGTGGTTACGCCTCGGCGCTAAAGTCACCGTCTTAGAATACGCGGACCGACTGGTGTCGATGATGGATTCGCAACTGACCAAGCGCATGGAAACCGTCTTAGGCAAACAGGGCATGGAGTTTCTGTTTCAAGTGAAAGTCACCGGATGCAAAACGTCCAAGTCCGCGGTTCAAATTCATTTTGAGGACATGAAAGACAAAAATGCGGCGAAGTCGATTGAAGGCGACGTGGTCTTGGTCGCGACGGGCCGTAAGCCGTTTTCGGACGGACTAGGTTTAGAAACTTTGGGGATCAATAAAGACAAGCGCGGCTTCGTGACCGTGAATGATCATTTGCAAACTAATATTCCGAATATCTACGCGGTCGGCGATTTGGTTCCCGGCTGGATGCTCGCGCACAAGGCCGAAGAAGAAGGCGTCGCCGTCGCCGAAACCATCGTCAACGGCAGCGGTCACGTGAATTACGAAACCGTTCCCGGCGTCGTTTACACCTGGCCGGAAATCGCTTCGGTCGGCGCCACCGAGGATGAGTTGAAGAGCAAAGGCATTGCGTACAAGGCCGGCTCGTTCAACTTCGCAGCGAACGCGCGAGCGAAAGCCATCGGTACGACCGACGGCTTCGTAAAGGTTTTGGCCGATGCCGAAACGGATCGCCTTTTAGGTGTTCATATTTTAGGTCCCCGCGCCTCGGACATGATCGCCGAAGCGGTCGTGGCGATGGAATTCGGCGGATCATCCGAAGATCTGGCTAGATCCTTCCATGCGCATCCGACTTT
>JBEIHA010000486.1:0-1493 GCA_040381635.1 Pseudobdellovibrionaceae bacterium | reverse complement strand
GGAATTCGTTTGAACTCTTGGCTGGCGATGGCACCAAATTTTTGTGAGTTAAGGTCATCGAGCAGCGCAAGCTTTAGTTTATTGGAATTAGGATTCGGCCTTTCCATTGAAAAAAACAGGATAAAAAACGTCAAGAGCAAGGTGACCATATCCCCATAGCTGACGGCCCAGCTGCCTTCCGTGTCCACTTCCTCGTGTTCTGCGTGCGACTTCGTTTTTCGCGAAGCCATGAATTTTCGAGACTTCATGCCGCGGCCTCGGTTTCATTTTGACTTGTGCGTTCGTTAGCGCCCAAATAACTTTGCAGAAATTCAGAAGTCACGAGTTGTGAATCCTCAGTCAGCGACAAGATGACGGCCGAGATCGCAATTTCACCGCAGTACTCTTCACCTTGAATGGCTTGCCCTAAAATTTCACCAAAGGGTCCAACAAGAAGATTGGCTAAAATCAAACCATACATCGTGGCAACAAGGGCCAGTGCCATTTCTAAGGCCGTTTCGCTCGCGGGCATTCCGCGCGCCACACCCCTCATCACGTTCACGAGCCCAAGAACTGTGCCCATCAAACCAAAGGCGGGTGGATATTTTGCAATGCCCTTAAGTACTCCGGCCACTCGCTTTAACCTTCTAATACGTGCGCCCAGCCGTTCATGCAAAATGGCTTCAATTTTTTCTGTTTCGATTCCCAGTTCAGCGAGTTCAAAGCCCTCTTTAAGCAACGATCCGTATATTCTTTCGGCCACCAGGTCGTTGCATTTTCGCATCTTGCTGGCTTGTTCGCAGTGATTAACCACTTCAGCCAGAGGGTAGCCCGAGCGCTTGAAGACCTTGGAGAACGCCCATTTGATTTCGTTACGCATCTCCCACGGGATCACCGCGATGGCCGCAGCCAGCGTTCCACCCAGAACCATCGCCAGTGCAACGACGTCGAAGTAGGCGACGGGGGATTGCCCCAAATATATGAGCGAGCCGGTGAAGGCGGCTATCCCGACCAGCAGTCCGATTGGTAGAAAACTCATGTGGTAATCCTCCGACGTTTAAACGTCCTCGTTGGGCTATCGGGTGCGGGCTGTCTAAATACGAGGCTAGTTTTTAGGCACTACGATCGAATTGGCATACAGGTCCCGCCGTTCGCCTAGACGTAATCTCAGAATGGTAAGTTCTTGATTTGAGACTCAATTATTTCGACGTTTATGCCGAAGAATCATCTGGATAGGCAGGTCAGCGGGTTTAAGTCTGCCGGTCATGTGACATAAACGGGACGTGGTATGGGTCTTTTTGGCAAAGTAAATTTAGAAGTCGTTAGGACACTCGTCACCGTTTGTTCGGCGTTGATGGTCTCGGCTTGCTCTGATACCGCGAACAAGGACTTTAATTTTTTAGAAGCGGAACAACCTTCCGGAAGCAATTCGCCTTGTGCCGTTTCCGGAGTTTTTCCGGAAGGCGAGACCGTTCGCGTTTCAGGATCAGCGTCAGGTAAGACCGCCATCAATG
>JBEIHA010000485.1:0-1495 GCA_040381635.1 Pseudobdellovibrionaceae bacterium | reverse complement strand
TGGTCATGAGGCGGTGCTTGAAAGTGCATTCCGCGCAGGACATTTTTGTGCGAGGTCGTATAGAACTGCTCAGCGAAAGACCACTCCAGCCCGTGCTTTTCAAAAAAATCACGGTGCACCACTTTAAGGAAATCGCCTCGATCATCGATTCGAGACTGGCCCTGAATACAGAAAGCCCCGTGAAGGGAGAGTGGAGTAAGTTCGAACATTTTTGGAAACATAGATCATGACTCGCCGAGTTGTCAGTGTGATTTCGAGAAGCTAGTGTGATTATATCCCGCCCATGAGAGACAACGTAATTGAAGCAAGCCGGAATTATTTTCGTTCCTTGCCCCCTCGTCAAATCCGCCCCGGCCAAGACTATATTCCCGTTTCTGGGAAAGTTTTGGACGAAGAAGATCTAGTCAACCTGGTCGAATCCTCTTTGGACATGTGGCTGACCGCCGGCCGCTTCGGCGATGAGTTCGAGAAAAAATTCGCCGAATTTATGGACCGAAAGTATTGCCTATTGGTGAATTCGGGATCAAGCGCCAACTTGGTCGCTTTTAGTGCGCTGACTTCGCCATTGCTCGGTTCAAAGCGAATTCAGCCCGGTGATGAAGTGATCACGGTCGCCGCGGGCTTTCCGACGACGGTGAATCCGATCATTCAAAATGGCTGCGTGCCGGTTTTTATCGATGTCGAGATGGGCACTTATCAGGTGGATATTTCGCGCCTGGAAGCGGCTCTATCGCCGAAGACCAAGGCCGTAATGATCGCGCACACTTTAGGAAACGTGTTTCAGGTGCGCGAAGTCAGCGACTTTTGCAAAAAACATAATTTGTGGTTGGTTGAAGATTGCTGTGACGCCTTAGGTGCCACTTACGAAGGTAAAAAAGTGGGAACCTACGCCGATTTGGCGACGGTCAGCTTTTATCCAGCCCACCACATCACTATGGGCGAAGGTGGGGCGGTGGTGACCTCATCGCCGGTTCTTAAGCGCGCCGCCGAATCGATGCGTGATTGGGGCCGTGATTGTTGGTGTCCTCCCGGAAAAGACAACACCTGCCAGAAGCGTTACAACTGGTCGTTGGGAACTTTGCCTAAGGGTTACGATCATAAGTATACGTACTCTCACGTCGGCTACAATTTGAAGGTCACCGATATGCAGGCCGCGATCGGTGTTTCGCAGCTAGCTAAAGTGCAGAAGTTTATCGATAAGCGTGTGGCGAACTTCAATTACATGCACACGAAGCTTGCCCCCTTAGAGAAAGAATTGATCTTGGCCCGCGCAACTTCGGGTTCCGAGCCTTCTTGGTTCGGCTTTCCCATCACCGTAAAAGCGGAATCCAAAGTCACTCGCAATGAATTGGTGAAACACCTGGAAGCCAAGAAAATCGGCACCCGTTTGCTATTCGCCGGAAATTTAATCAAGCAGCCAGCTTACGTGAACAGCACCTACCGGGTGGTTGGTGGCTTGGAAAATACCGACACGATTATGTCCGATACGTTCTGG
>JBEIHA010000484.1:0-1500 GCA_040381635.1 Pseudobdellovibrionaceae bacterium | reverse complement strand
TCCGCCAGTTTGAAGATCTGTTTCGCGCCAGGTCCGAAAACTTTCGCACCTTCCTGGGTCACTTAAGCTTCGACCAGGCACGTAAAATTGTGATCGGCGAGGGGCTTTTACTTTTGGCGATACAGCCGGCGGCCGGCTATGTTTTGGGCGTGCCGATTTTGTTCTTGGTGATCTCGCCTTTGGTCAGTGTTCCCCTGATTTTCACGCTCCAACGTTTCCTTAGAGCGGCGTCTCCGCTATCTTCCAGTTTGGTGGGTTCTTCAAAATGGGCCTTGGCCTCGCACCTCAGCTGGACATTGTGGTGGGTTCTCGCCTTAGGAGTTGCGTGGCTGTAAATGAAAATGCTCCGCTCAGCGGAGTGCAGTTGATTCATACAGATTTCGGCATTGGGTTGGGCTTCACCGACAAGAAGCGCGGCAAACCTTATTTTGTAGATTTCACCGTACTCTCTTGGCGCGCTCGGCTCACAAAAGGTTTACCGAAGAATCATATTTTCGTGCGTGCTCTAGGCTCTCCCGATGAAAGCTTTAAAATTTTAGATGCGACCGCGGGCTTCGGCCAGGACGCCGTGCAAGCTCTGAGTTTAGGCTGCGAAGTCATCGCCGTCGAGCGCTCGAAAGAAGTCGCCGCCGTCTTAAAGGATGGCATTCAGCGCGCTCTTGGCGAAGAATCCATCGCGCCGCTGTTTAAAAAAATCAAAGTGATCGAAGCCGATGCGCGCGAGTATTTATCCAACCTGACGGACAAAGAAAAACCAGACGTCATCTACATCGACCCCATGTTCGATAAACCTAAGAAAACGGCCAAGTCCCCCAAGAATATGCAGTTGCTTCAGGAATTGCTGGGAGCGACTTCACAGCCGGAACTCGAACAATTGTTCGACGTGGCCATGTCCGTCGCTAAAAACCGTGTGGTCGTCAAACAACCTTTGAAAGGCCGCGCCCTAAAATCCACACCGAGTCATTCTTTTAAAGGTCAAAGCGTCCGGTACGACGTCTACCTGCGGACTTAAATCTGTCGAAGCCCTTTAGTACCAGAATCCGCTTTGCCGAGCTTGAGATTGAGCCCACTGATCAAGGCTAGACGGCGATTCGAGGGCCTGCGCAATTTCGATGATCTGTTTCAGAAAGCTTATTTTATAGTCTCCAACGCCTTCGTCATTTGGTGACACAAATATTCTCTGCAGAAACTGTTCATAGTCCGGATTGTCTTCACCATCAATATACGCGAGAGCTTCCATAAGAGTTTGGCTAGACAACTGCGATTCTGGCGGTGCCTCGATCTCTCGGCGTAGCTCCATGACTTCTTCGCGTCGAGCAGACAAATCGACGATGCCATTGGAAGCAATTCCATGTTGATATCTGTAATCCAACACGATTTTGACTCCAAAGTCAGGTCGTTGCTTTAGCAATTTTCGAGCAAGGGAATAAGATTTCTCGGGGAAACGGGCTTGGAGATTCTCGCGAAGGTCTTCGTTATGCGAGCGAAGAGCCGTTCGTG
>JBEIHA010000483.1:0-1524 GCA_040381635.1 Pseudobdellovibrionaceae bacterium | reverse complement strand
GTATTGCCGATCCCAAAACAACAACGAATCATTGTGTTCGATGAGGGACCCGGTGATTGGTCGGCTTTCAAAACATCGCTTATCTTAAAGCACCAAGGGTTTGACGTGGCTTGGTTTCGCGAAGGTTTACAGGGACTTAAGCGCGAAATTAAGACCGCCGACCTTGGCCGCATTTTTGAGTCAGGAAAACAACCATTGATTCTAGATGCGCGAGAATCAAAAAGCAAAAAAGTGTTGGCACCGTTTAAAAAACAGAATCAGTTTATTTCACCGAAGACAAAGAAGAAAGTATTGACCCGTTAGCGACTGCGGGCTTGACGATGATCGAATTCCAAATGAATTTCGTAGCCTAGCCGAAAATCTATTTGACCTAGGCGATCAGCGTTTCTGCGCATACACCTCTCGAACCTCAAGTCGGTGGGCAGGTTTCTTGCGTCAGTTCTTTTATAAACAAGTAGTGCCCGTCTTGGAATTGAGGCGAAGTCGTGAAGTGGCCGCGAAAGGCCAGACGTCCATCTTTGCCGAAAATCAGGCCGAAGGGGACGCCCTGCCATCCGGTGAACATGGGGTCGCCGCTGGCGGCCTTTGCCTTCGAAAGCTCCGCATGATTTTTGTCTACGAAGACCACCTGGACCGCCGAAGGCGGAATCCCGAACTTCGGCATTGAGTTTCGCAGGAAAGCGTCAAAGGTGGCTTTGTTTTCTTTTGATCCTTTGTGTGACATCAGAAGGACCTGCACTGTTTCGGGAGTGAAGTCGCCACTGCGGAAGTGCCCACCGATTTCGCTTAAATCCTCTTTGCAGTAGGGACACCAGCTGGCGAAAATTCGCATCACCAAAACTTTATTTTTAGGTACACTAAAGCCGAACGCTTCCAAGTCCGTGGACTTCACCGGGGTTGTGCCACAGGTTCGGGCGACGACCCCGCGGTCTTTTGGCGCACTGGTGCAACCGATGGCGAAAACAAACGGAAGAAGCAAAATTAGAAATTTCATAGTGACTCTTTTCATGACCAATATTTTAGAACCAGGAACACCGAGCTTAATGCCCGCTTCCACCAGGCTAATTGGGCCCAGTCACTGCTGTCAAAAGCTTGGCTTAAGCGTTGATCACGAACATAGCCATCGAGGATGGTTTGCTTGTTATGGTCGGCAGTGATCACAACGTCCATTTCTAGATCATGTAAAAAGCTGCGATGATTCAAGTTGGTCGAGCCAACGCAAATCCAATCGTCGGCGATAAAGATTTTCTGGTGGGAAAAGCGAGGTGTGTAGACAAAGATTTTTACGCCCTTGCTTGCCAACGATCGTAGCAGCGGTAGGCTCACCCATTTGATAATCCACACGTCGTTTTTCTCCGGAATAATCAACCTGACATCTAGGCCGCGGCGCGCTTGGTGAGAAAGCAGTCGAAAAACCCGTCCGATCGGAACGAAGTACGGAGTCGCCAGCCAAATGCGCTTCTCGGCGTTCTTCATGCGACGGATGTGCGCACCTCGCGTATGGCGAATATGCAGAAACGAGTC
>JBEIHA010000482.1:0-1563 GCA_040381635.1 Pseudobdellovibrionaceae bacterium | reverse complement strand
AATCAAATCTTCAAAGCGAAACTACAAGGTCGAATTCACCACCGAATTTGCCGATTCACTTAAAATTGCTTCGGCAATTCCAGATGCTTACACCTTGGTCGACGCCAAGGTCTTTCATCTTTATAAAGACTTGATCAGCGCCCATATCAAA
Source organism: Pseudobdellovibrionaceae bacterium (assembly GCA_040381635.1). Taxonomy (GTDB): domain Bacteria; phylum Bdellovibrionota; class Bdellovibrionia; order Bdellovibrionales; family UBA1609; genus JALHOQ01. The sequence continues at coordinate 1,412 of JBEIHA010000482.1, read as the reverse complement.
GGTCCGATGCTAGAGATCGTCGCGGTCGAGGAAAATAAAACCTATGAGAAAACCGGCGAATACATTCGGCAGGTGCTCGAATCGGGTATCCGCAAAAACAATCAGCTGATCGTGATCGGCGGTGGGATCGTGCAAGATATCGGCGCATTTATGGCTTCGATTCTTTTTCGCGGGATCGACTACACTTTGCTACCGACGACGTTGCTGGCCCAGTGTGATAGTTGCATCGGCAGCAAGTCTTCGATGAATATCGCCAATTACAAAAACCAGCTCGGCACCTTCTATCCGCCGACGCGAGTCTTGGTGTCGGCTTCGGTCCTAGAAACCTTAACTACCCAAGATATGCATTCAGGCATCTGCGAAGCTTTAAAGCTGGCAATGATTGAGGGTCGGGATGCAACATTGAAAATGTCGAACGCTCTTAAAGGCGGACTGCAAAGCGAAGCCACTCAAGCGGCCGTTCGCCAGGCGCTTGAAATTAAAAAAACCTACATTGAGGAAGACGAATTTGATAGAGGGCGACGCAATTTGCTAAACTATGGCCACACCTTCGGGCACGCCTTTGAGAGCAAGTCGGGATATAAAATCCCCCACGGCATCGCCGTAGGTATTGGCATGGTCGCGGCCAATTATTTTTCCTGGAAGAAGGACATGATCTCTGAGGCCGAGTACGTTGAAGTGCTAGCGCTAATGAATCCGTGGACGAAAGACTTTACTTCAGAACTGCGTAAGCTTTCGGTGGATGATTTGATAGGTGCGATGAAGAACGATAAGAAAAGCTCAAGCCATCAGATTGGCTTTATTTTGACCCGTGGCTTCGGTAAAATGGAACGCATCTTTATGCCTTTTGAAGACTCGCGGAAGATTCTTTCCGATTGGATGAAGACCATTTAGGTCGGCCTTTTAAGGCCCCCGGACATAAGGTAAAGCGCACAGATCAGCGGTAAGGATAGGCCCTTAACATCAAACACATGGCTGCGGATCAGAAATTTCAATCCCTTAAGCGTTCGCGTTTGAAAGGCCAGCGCCACTTGACTTAAGAAAACGCTGTCTACGCCCATAGGCAATCGTTTCGACAATTCATTGGTCTGGGCAGCCTTTTGCGCAAGTCCTCGATTGAATTGCTTGACGGTGACGAAAGGCCTCTTTAGGCGCGCCGATAGCTGCCTTTGTGGCTGACCCACCAGGTTCGCCGAGTGCTGGCGATAAAGCATCGTCACTTCGTTAACAAAGCCGATCTTCCCCGCAAAGGCCGCGCAAATGACGAGCCAGTGATCGTGCATGGGCAGAACAGTCGGGAAAGGCAAAGCGACGTCTAAGAGTTTGCGGTTCACCATGATCGTGCAGCCGGCAACTTGATTTTGGAATAACAGGCGATGTTTTTCGCTCTCGCTGTCGAAAGTCTCGCGGTT
>JBEIHA010000481.1:0-1594 GCA_040381635.1 Pseudobdellovibrionaceae bacterium | reverse complement strand
CTTCACGATTTTCGGATAGTAGGTTCCTACGAGCGAATCGGCCATATCCTGAAAACCCTTTCTTTGCGCTCAATTTCACCCGCGCCGGCGCGGGTGAAATTAACGAGCGTTCGCGCCTACCAACGCTTCCACTTCTTCCACTTCCTTCGGCACCCCGCGAGTCATGATTTCCGCACCGTCGGGCGTGACCAGGACGTCGTCTTCGATGCGAATGCCTAGGCCACGGAATTCTTCGGGAATCGACATGTCGTTTTCGGGGAAGTAAAGACCAGGTTCAATCGTCAGCACCCAGCCCGCTTCCATCGGACGGGATTGTCCGCGCACTTGCAGTACGCCCAGATCATGCGTGTCCAAACCCAGCAGATGACTTACGCCGTGGGGATAATACTTGGTGTGATTCCCCGCCTTGATGTTTTCTTCCACTGAACCGCTTAGAATTTTTTCTTCAAGCAAAACGTTAGTTAATCCTTCGATCGTGAATTTCTGCAAATCGATATGGGGAATTCCGGGCTTCACCATGGCGCATAGATCTTTTTGCACTTTCAGGATCTTATTGTAGACGCGCTTTTGTACGGTCGAAAACTTACCGCTGACTGGCCAGCAGCGCGTGATATCGCCACTGTAATACAAATATTCGGCGCCGCAGTCGACCAGCAGCAATTGCCCGGCCTCGCAGGTGGCATCGTTGAAGCGATAGTGCAAAGTGGTCGCATTGTTGCCGCTGGCGACGATGCCGCCGTAGGCTTCGCCGAAGGCGCCACGCTCCATCACGGCGTTCAGAAAAATACCGTGCAAGGCGCGCTCGGTTACACCGGGCTTGGTGGCCTTCATCATTTCGATGTGACCTTCGGCGCTGATCACGGAAGCGCGGCGCATTTGCTCGGCTTCTTCTTCGGTCTTGCGGATGCGAAGTTCGGCCAGCAAAGAATTGGCGTCTTCGATGGGCGGCAGTCCCAGGCCATAGCGCGGGCGCCATCCGTTAAGCGCGATCATCATTTTGCCGAATTTTTGGTCAAATTCGGTGTTGCGAAACATAGAATAATAAATGCGCTCGCTCGAACGCAAAAGTTCGGGCGCGACTTTGTCGAAGTCTTCCCACGCAAAAACTTTGTCATAACCGAAAACTTCCTTAGCGCCATCGACGCCAAAACGAAAACCATCCCAGGTTTCACGCTCCACATTTTTTTGGCGTACAAACATCACGGTCTCGGGCGTTTGACCGGGGCGGAAGATCAGGCAAGATTCGGGCTCTTCAAAGCCGGTCAGGTAATACAAATTCGATTCGGGCCGATAGTTGTGGTGGGAGTCCGCGTTGCGAATGTATTCGGGCCAAGCCGGCAGCACCAAAGCGCAGTTCGGAATCAATTGCGCCAGCTTTCGCCGACGGGCCTTGTAGAATTCGGTGTTGATGCGCGCTTTTCTCATTAGATTTCTCCATTCAAATTCAAATAGTCTATATCGCCGGAAAAGGAACCATGTACCTTTTAAAAGCTATACTTATCAATCAACAGCGACGCCGCTTTCTTTCCCGCGGCTTCGCCGAGCAAGATCAAATCTTTTTTCGCGCCGAAGCTGTTTACGGGCACGCCGCTTG
>JBEIHA010000480.1:0-1599 GCA_040381635.1 Pseudobdellovibrionaceae bacterium | reverse complement strand
GCCTCATGACCACGTCAAATTGATCTACTGTACCCATGGCTCTGCGCTGGATGTTCTTTTAGATCTTCGCGAAGACTCACCCACATTTGGCCAATGTGCCGATGCAAACTTGAAGGCGGGAGACGGCCAAAGCATCTACGTGCCAAAAGGAATCGCCCACGGATTTCTTAGCCTCGAGGACCAAACGACGATCCAGTACGCAGTAACCACTGTGCATCAACCGTCTTCAGACAAAGGCATCCTTTGGAGTTCGATCCCGTACAAGTGGCCGTCGACCGCCCCACTTCTTTCCGCAAGAGACCGCTCACTTCCCGACTTTAAAGAATTCAAAAGCCCGTTCAAGGCAAAACACTAATGGGAAGAACCGCCTGTGTTTTATTGAACTATCGAAATCCCGAAGAGATCTTGCCGCTGATTGATAGTGTGCGCCGTTGTGAATGGCCCGATAAAGATATCTACGCCTGCGATAACGGCACCAATCCAGAAGCGGTGGCCTTTCTTGAAAATTTATTAGGCAAGGACAACGTGGTTTCAAACCCCGTCAATCTTGGCTTTGCCGGCGGGATGAACCGGGGCCTGCAATTCGCTCTTGATAAGGGCGCCGAATTTGTGTGGATCCTATCCAAGGACATGACCGTCGAATCCAACTGTTTGCGCGAGCTACATTCCCTATGGCCTAAGCTTGAATCGCCGGGATTGCTGGGCTCGCTGACCGACCTGAACGGAACCGAAAAAGTTTATTTTTTTCGCGGCCTGATCGATTCTTCGGGACACACTCGGCACGGCAACAAAGGGCGCACGATCGCCGAAATCCCTGAGCTGCGCGCCGAATGGGGACCTACGGATTTCGTCAATGGCTCGTGCATATTTACCCACCGTTCGGTGATCGAAAAAATTGGTCTGATCCCGGAAGATTACTTTCTCTATTACGAGGATTGCGAATGGGGGGAGAGAGCAAGGCGTGCGGGCTTTAAAAATTATGTTTCCTATCGAAGCCGCGTTCATCATCGCCGACCCGTTGGTGAATTCAACCGCACCGCCGAGTTTTACTGCCGTCGCAACGCCTACTTTTTTAAAAAAAGGAATGGCTATGCTAAACCCTGGACGAAACTTGTTGAGCTCTTTCGCACCAAGAAAAACCTTTTGAAAGCTAGGCTCAAAGGCAATCGAAACTTAAGTGAAATTCTGGAAGTGGTGGAAGCGGATATTCGCAACGAAAAACTTGGGCCAGGCCCCTGGCGCTAAGGGCAGCGTCGACCTAAGACCAAATCGGTGGTCACTTCACCCTCAGGCCGTACCGCTCCGTTGGGATAGCCTTTCACCGGCGCATTGTTTAGCAGCGCGGTCGGCCAACGTTGAACCACGCACATCGCGAACGTCTTCCCGAGAACTCCCGATTTGAGTTCATATCGCTCTTCAATAATTTCGCCAGACTGATAGTCGCAAGCGGGCAAACAGTTCCAAGGTCCACGTAAAGAGCGGTCGTAGAACAAATGCCATTCGGGTTCGTTTAAGGGTGTCGACCAAATACTACGGTCCTTGTTCAGTGGCGTTCTTGAAAACAAATCTGGAATCAAGGCCACCTGCCGGTCGCGAAGG
>JBEIHA010000479.1:0-1663 GCA_040381635.1 Pseudobdellovibrionaceae bacterium | reverse complement strand
GTCGGGCCTTTGTGCCCATCTTGTCAGGCTTTGCCTGCGCGGTTCCCGCGGTGATGGCTTCCCGCAATATTCGTTCGCCGCGCGAGCGCTGGATCACGGTTTTTATCATTCCGTTTATGACTTGCTCGGCACGCTTGCCGGTGTACGCGTTATTGCTGACTTTTATTTTTCACGACTCGCCGGCCTGGCAAGCGGGACTTACGCTGACGGGATTGTACGCCGGCGGCTTGGTGATCGGCGCCTTGGCCGCCGCGTTCTTAAATCGCATTTTAAAGTCTGCCGGGGACTCACACTTTTTGATGGAGCTCCCGATTTACCGTTGGCCTAAAGCCGGGTTCACTCTGCGCATCGCTTTGCGCCGCACGGTGAATTATGTGAAACGCGCGGGGCCCACAATTTTCCTTTTCGTTTTAATTCTGTGGGCCGGCACGCACTATCCTTATCAGCCGGAAGCGCCGGCTGAAGTGCAATTGCAAGAAAGTGTGGTCGGCCGCATCGGACAATCCGTCGAACCGGTATTTCATCCGATGGGATTAGACTGGCGCGCGGGTCTAGGCATGATTTCGGCATTTGTCGCGCGCGAAGTTTTTGTGTCTTCGTTGGCGGTGATCTTCAGCATTGCCGATTCGGACGAAGCGTCGATGCAAGACACACTATTGTCACGTATGCGTGAAGCCCGCTTCGGTGATGGCACGCCTGTTTTTACGTTCGCATCGGTCACAGGTTTGATTTTTTTCTTTATGATCGCTTTGCAGTGCCTAAGCACCACGGGCGTCACCTGGCGAGAAATGGGTTCGTGGAAATACGCTTTCGGCCAACTGGTTGCGATGAACGTCTTAGCCTATTTGGTCGCCGTCGCGGCGGTTCAGGGTTTGCGTGCCTTAGGGATCGCTTAGTCGAGTCGGTCCTGTTCCAGACTATTCCGTCTCGCTTTAGTCCAGTTTTGTATCTGATATATCAGGAAGATCTTTTTCCACACCGATGAGATTCCATGGTGGTGGAATGAAGAACTCGGAGATCAACTTTGATCAACTGTTCAAGGGCGTTTTGGCCGATGTCTCCCTTGGGGATGACAAGGTTGAACTCTTGCCCCGAGTTAAGCAGTTCGTTGAGAAGCTTCTGGTCGTATCCATCGAAACTGAGGATTCTTACTTAAAGATCCTAAATGAAATGGCTCTGTCCCACGAGCAAGAATTGACCGTCGTTCGCCAAACCCAAGCTAACTTCGAAGCCCAGCTTCGTGTGGTGGCGGGCGAGCGAGATGAAAAAGCTCTCGAGGTCGAGCAGGCAAGACTTACTGTGGTCGAGCTTGAGCAAAGAAACGAAGCGCTTGCCGCCGTGGTCGATCAGCTTCAGGTCAAAAGTCAGGCTCAATCAGTTTCGTTAGAGCAAAAGAGTACGCAGCTGGATTGTGCTGCTTCAGAAATATCCGTTCTTGAAGGTCGAGTTGAATCCTTAAGCGCGGTTATTGACCAGAAAAATTCTGACCTAGAAAGTCATCAAAGCCGATGGACTGCGCTGACGGTTGAGCTCGACCAGGTACAAGCTAAAAGTCAGGCTCAATCAGTTTCGTTAGAGCAAAAGAGTACGCAGCTGGATTGTGCTACTTCAGAAATATCCGTTCTTGAAGGTCGAGTTGAATCCTTAAGCGCGGTTATCGACC
>JBEIHA010000478.1:0-1690 GCA_040381635.1 Pseudobdellovibrionaceae bacterium | reverse complement strand
GGTCTAAGGATTATCTAATCCTAACGAGATCTTCACGCTCCCGACCAAAGGGGTTAAACTTTTAGCTAGGTCGAGTCGAAATATTCCCTCTTGCAGACTATCCAAACATCTGTAGACTTTAATACAGGCGGGCAGTGCTGGTAAGGAAACCGGCATTAGGTCGACGGATGTCTAACACTAATAAGGGGGAGCAAGGATGCTCAGAGATGTGCTGATTCAAAAAGGTTTGTCGAACAGAGAAGCGGAAGTCGCGGAACTGGTCACCAAAGGCCTTTCAAACAAGGAAGTTGCTAATCAGTTGTTCGTTACGGAAAAAACCGTAAAGTTCCATTTAACCAACATCTACAAAAAAATGAACGTGAAGTCGCGCGCCCAGCTGATCGTATGGTGCTTGCCTCATCTCGGCTTCGTCGAAAAAGAGGAAAAGCCCATTATCGATAACAACAACGCCATCAATATGGGCGGAACGGCTATCCCGTCCGGCACCACCAGCCTCGCCACCGGCGCAGGCAACATCGGTGGCATGGGCCGCCGCAACGACTTCGGCAACGACGTCGGAGTTTGATATTGCGGGCGCCAGGCTTGGCGCCCTAAATACCGTCGGAGCCTTTTCTGCAGTTCGCTGCGTTAAAAGGCTCCACGTTCTCGAGTTGAGTTTTTACGTACATAGATCGCTTAGAGGAAGGGCCGAAAGGCTCTTTTTCTATTTCAGGCACTGGGCTACACTCTCAAGTGAAATCCCATAGCCCGAGGATCAACATGAAGCCCGTTCCCGTGTCCCACTCCCAATGCATTATGACTGAACTTGTTTTGCCCCAGCACACCAATGCGCTGGACTCGATTTTCGGCGGTGTGATCGTGAGCTGGGTCGATATCGCGGCGGCGATTGCGGCGCAAAGACATTGCGGAATGCCGGTGGTCACGGCCAGCATCGACGCGCTTAATTTCGTAGCTCCGGTCTACAAAGGTTGGATCGTGAATATTCGCGCGAGTGTCAATTACACCGGCAAGACCAGCATGGAAGTGGGTGTGCGAGTGGACGCCGAAAATCCGATCACGCGGAAGGTCTTTCACACGGCATCGGCTTATTTAACTTTCGTGGCGTTGGACGGTCAGGGAAAACCGGCGGTGATTCCGCCGGTCCAACCGGAAGGTGAGATGCAGATCCGCCGCTTTGAGGCTGCGGAACGGCGTAGACAATTGCGATTACAGAGCAGAAAAGCGAACTGATTAATCTTGTTCGTCGTCGTAAGGCGGCGGGCCTTGTTCAAAACCAAGCCGCTGCCCAGCTTCCGGGCGAAACGCAGGAACTTGATCAGGGCGGCCGGGACGACCGGGGCGGTATGCGCCGGGGCCGGGACCGGGGCCAGGACCGTACTCGGGTTGACCAGGCTGAGCCGGTAGCGGGAGAACACGCGGCCCACGGCATCTTTGAATGCGCGGATCGCAGCCGTTGCGCGGCGGAATCGGACCTTCTTCATAATGTTGTTGTTCAGAAATAATTTTCAAACAAGAGGAGACGTGTCTGGCGTATTCATCGATGATCACTTTTGAATTGCGCTCCAAAAAAACCTCGCCATCACCCTTCCAAAAGCTCATCACATTTCCACGCACCGTGAACGTCGTCTGCGAAGGCAATCCAAACCCTTCATGTCCGTAATTGGCGTTCACTAGACCGTCGGGACCGATT
>JBEIHA010000477.1:0-1695 GCA_040381635.1 Pseudobdellovibrionaceae bacterium | reverse complement strand
CGGCTCTGCATTCTTTGGCCAATTTGCTTGAGCATGGACAAAGCGAAGTCGGGATTCTCGCGATGATCACGCGCCACTTCAGGATCTTAGGCCAGATCAAAGAAGGTCAGAAAGACGGACTAAGCGGCACACGGCTCTCGACCAAAGCCGGGATTCCGCAGTTTTTGCTCACTCAATATCTCGAACAGATCCGTCACTGGGACGAGAAGAAAATCGAAAAAACTTTTACGGTGCTCGAAGACACCGACCGCGCGCTAAAATCGTCCAGTGTTCCGCCCCACGTTTGGCTGGAAAACTTCGTTATGAAGACTTGCAGCTAGAATTTCGCCCCAAAAAACCGATAAATACGCATGATAATAAAAAAGTGGAAGCGCCTCTTTTATCTGTGCTTTTTGCTTTCGAGCCTCCATGTGTTGGCTGAACCTAAAGCCGACGTTTTAGTATGGACAGCTGGTTCGATTGATTCGGCAAAAGCCTTATTTACTCCTGGCACCAACGTCGTTATTCATTCACGCGAAGAAGACGAGAAGAACGAGCGCAAAGCCGGTTGGCTCGCCCCGCGCGCCCGCGACGCGCTCTTCCGGAAAATTGGAATTGAAACGAAAATTTCGGGCATGGATGAATTAGACAAAGACATTCTGATGATGAGCGCTCGCGAATACACGATCCCTCAACTGAGATCTGAATACCCGATGCTTAACGAATCGCAACTCAAACGCTTGCAGCGTGAGATGAAGAAGGTTAAGTGAGCTACCTTCAGTTATTTCTTATTCTTACAGTGAGCGCTTCGGCTCAGGCCGAGATAATCTTTTTGGATCTGAACGACGCGCGCGATGAGATCGCGCACTGCCGTGCGGGCCTCGCCGAGAAAAGTCTAAAGGATAACCGCGGCGAGAGTCGGCCCGAGCAATTGAACGTGATCGACCCAGCCAGGTACCGCTCAAAGCCCGGCGAATCGTCATTAAAAAGCAAAACCTACCACGCCCTGCGCGCGAAGATTGAAGATATGAACGCGCGCAATGTGCCGATCGATTCGATCGTGATTTCGGGCGAAGCCGGCAATGGTGACTTCTTTGGTTCTCAAGGAGTGTTTCATCAGGACGAGTTATTTGAACTCGTAAACAAGTTTCCTGCGTTTGCCAAGGCATGGAATTCCGCTGGGCTCTGGGGTTGCTATCCATCAAATGTCGATGATGCTCAACAATTTTGGTTTAAGAAAATTCCGAATCTAAAGTATACCAAGGGTTTCGTAGGGCCAGCGCCCAACAAGGACCGTCCGGGAAATCACATTCTGATGAAGCAATTCTGCGAGCGCCGTCAAGAGGATGCGAAAGCTTCGTCGATAGATGAGCTTTGTCGAATACACGACAGCATTCAACAGTTGACGACCACAACGTTTGGTCTTTGTAATCGGCGAGGCATTGCCAGCCGACAGTACTCCGAGGCCGGCCGGCCCGAGAAATGCTTCACCTATCAGCAACTCCATGATCGATGTCCGGCGTTCATCAATAACCGCGAATACGATGCCATTTATGCGCGCTACTTGAGAGGAGATTCCGAGCCGGAGGAAGAATCGAAAACAAAGGTCAGTGATCTGCGCCACTACTACAATGAAATGCAAAAGTGGCGGCATTGCGCAGACCAATTTCACCATCAGCGCGGCCACGAGATGCCCAACCCGGGAAGCGTTATCCG
>JBEIHA010000476.1:0-1707 GCA_040381635.1 Pseudobdellovibrionaceae bacterium | reverse complement strand
CGTTGTTGTGGGTGATTCGGGATGAGTTGAACTACACCGGCACCAAATTCGGATGCGGCATGGCGCTTTGCGGGGCCTGCACGGTTCACATCGACGGTCAGCCGGTGCGTTCCTGTTCGTATCCACTGAAAGCCGCGATGGGAAAAAAGATCACCACCATCGAAGGCATGAACGACAAGATCACTCAAGCCGTACAAAAAGCTTGGGTCGCCAATCACGTTCCCCAATGCGGCTACTGCCAGTCGGGACAAGTGATGGCGGCCGTCGCTCTTTTAAGAGAAAAGAAAAAGCCGAGCGATCAAGATATCGACGGGGCCATGGGCGGGCATATCTGTCGCTGCGGAACGTACTCGCGCATTCGGGCTGCCATTCATCAGGCCGCGAAGGATTTGGTTTAAGCCATGGAAGAAGCTAAAAAAACAATCTCTCGTCGTGCCTTTCTTGAAACCACCGCGGTCGTGACGGGTGGCTTGATTGTCTCGTACTATATTCCCTCACCGATGATGAATAAGGCCTTCGCCGCGTATCCGCCGAATGCGCCCCTGCCGGCGCCGAATGTATTTATTCAAATCGCACCCGACAACAGCATCACCATCGTCATTAACAAGCTGGAGATGGGTCAGGGCGTAAACACCTCGATGGCGCAATTGATCGCCGAGGAACTCGAGTGCGATTGGACGAAAATTCGCTCGGTGTCTGCGGGCGTGAATCCCGCTTACAATCACACCATGTTCGGCACCCAAATGGCTGGTGGTTCGACCGCACTGATTTCAAGCTGGGACCAGCATCGAAAGATCGGCGCTTCGATGCGCGAGATGCTGAAAACTGCGGCGGCCACGCGCTGGGGAATACCCGTGAATCAGGTGAGGGCCGAAAATGGTTTTATCATTTCTAAGAAAGGTAAGCTTTCTTACGGCGAGCTGGCCGAAGACGCGGGCAAACTGCCGTTGCCACAAAATCCCCCACTCAAGAACGCTAAGGATTTTAAAATCATCGGAACTTCCGTCGCCCGCGTGGATGCGATGGATAAGTCCAATGGCAAAGCGATTTTTGGGATCGACGTGCGCCTTCCGGGTTTACTTTACGCGATGATTGCGAAGCCGCCGTTAGCGGGTGCCAAAATCAAATCTCTGGATGAAAAAGCGGCTCGCAACGTATCCGGCGTCACGGACGTGGTGAAGTTCGCGGATAAGGTGGCGGTGCTCGCCAAGAATACACACGCCGCCATGAAGGGCCGCGAAGCTCTGCGGGTGAAGTGGGAAAATAAAACCAACGGAACCTTCAGCAGCGAAGGTCTGATGAACGATTTTAAAGCGCAGGGAAAAACCAAGGGCGTGATTGCCAAAGACACCGGCATGGTCGACGAAGCCTTGGCGAAAGCGAAAAGCAAGATCACCGCCGAATTCGAATTTCCCTTCTTGGCGCACGCGGCGATGGAGCCCATGAACTGCACCATCAATTACGATGGTAAAAAAGCCGAGATCTGGTCGGGTCACCAAATGCCCACCATCGACCGTGATGTCGCGGCTAAAGTGTTGGGTTTGAAATCCGAAGACGTCAAAGTGAATACGGTTTACGCGGGCGGAAGTTTCGGCCGCCGCGCCAGCAAACTTTCGGACTACGTGATTGAAGCCGCAGAGCTGGCGAAGATCGTCAAGAAACCGGTGAAAGTCACCTGGTCGCGCGAAGATGATATGCGCGGTGGAT
>JBEIHA010000475.1:0-1724 GCA_040381635.1 Pseudobdellovibrionaceae bacterium | reverse complement strand
ATGCAGGGAAAATACAATCTAGAAGCCGCGCTGCACTTTATGGAGCGGCTAAATAAAAACCATCCCATCGTTTCTTCTTGGAAATACGGAGCAGGAAGCCATCACCATCTGAGCGTAAGGCTTGCGGCCATGCTAGCGCAAATTCAATCCTTGCGACGCACAGACGTTAAGGCAGCGATCCGCCCAGAAATTCCGATCGATCGAAGTTTGACGATGCCCAAGGCTCAGCTGCGGGAAAATCCGAAAACGACGCATCCCAATTTGGACTTCTACCGGCTTCGCTTGAGTTCTTGGTTGACGCAATATCTTGGTGAGAGAAGGGGAAGGCAGAGCATCAAGGAGTATGACCGGACCTTCGAAGAATTTGTTCCCGATTTCGCTCCGTGGTCGGATGTTTCAAATGCTGCGTTTAGTGAGCAATTGGCAAATATCACGGCCTCTAACTTAGCGGATCGCCACAAATTGGCCCGGGTATTTGAGCTGCTGGCGGTATTTCACCGGTTGATGCTGGTTCAGAATCGGGGTTCGCGATCTTATGGTCTTCGCGAACTTGGTGCCCAGCAAGTAGAAGCCCTTGCCCAACTTTTACGCCAGCTCACATTCGGCCAAAATGGCCACTGGAGTCAGCAGCTTATTTCTGACTTCGACGAAAGAAACATCCTGCACGATATCGATGATCAAATACAAACCACGCGCGAGGCGCTTCGCGATATGATGATGGTGGAAAGTGTGCGCCCTATATTTAATCACTTCGCAAAATCTTCGGCCGAGTGGCACGCGTTTCTTTACCCACCGCTCACGGTCGACAACGGGATGTCCTTCAGCGAAGTGAATGAGATTCTGGAGCGCACGACGGGCGCGCCACTTAGTGTTGAGCAAGTCGAGAAATTAGATCACAGTTTAGCAAGTTATAACTTTGATGGGCGAATTCGAAACGCCGCCGAGATCAAAATTGCCACAGAACTTTTGTATATCGACAGCAGAACTATAACGACTTATTTGACGCCCGCGCTTCAGCAATCGCGCGAAAAGTTCATAAAGCGAATGCACGCTCCTCTGCGTGCCGCGATCTTGAAAGAACTAGGCGTGCTTTTGAAACTAGATGTCACCGGGGCGGTGATTGATCAGATCAGCGATCTGCTCGATATTAGGGTGCGCGATCTGATACGAGAGGAGTTGGCGGGAATGGGTCCTCAGCTTTACCAATGGCTCAAAAAAGCAGAGCCAATTTTAGAACTGCTAAAAGCAAAGAGCAGTTGGGCTGGATCGACCGTTAAGTCGACATTCGGTCAGGCGATCGGCGCGAGTCTTCATCGTCCGGAATGGTCGGCGCAGCAAGCTCTGCACATTTACCTAGAGATCGGAAGTCACACTTGGGGAAGCGCGGAAGCTTTTATCAAAACATTGCCACTTTCATCGCTTAAATCCCTACTGCTTCGTCCTGCATTCAGCGTCGAGGAGCAAAATCAGATCCTGCTGAGTTTTCAAAAGATCAGTGGACATTCGAACGAGGAAGTCCGGCGACGTGGCCTAACCAAACGTTTGATCGTGCTTGTGGGGCGTCGTACCACGACTAAAGACTACGAGGACAATTTGCGCGCGAACCCCACGGTAAGTAAAGCCTTCAATGATTCGGCACTCCAGGCTGAAGCGGTAAGCCAACTTCTTCGCGATCTATTTCGTTCAGAGACGGTCGCGAAAAAAATATTACCAGCGCTAAGTCT
>JBEIHA010000474.1:0-1729 GCA_040381635.1 Pseudobdellovibrionaceae bacterium | reverse complement strand
TCAATTAAGGCTTTTAGCGAATCTTTGGGTTTTGCTTCTGACAAAATGAGAGTTCGGCCTAACTCGTAAATCATGTTTTTGGTTTTGAGATTCACGAGATTGTATTGAATCATAACGCCCGTTTTGCCGTCCTCTTGCCAAGGAACAATCAGGACTTCGAGTTTGTGATGTCCTTCTGGATTTTTTTGCACTACCGGAATTTGGATTTGACGAAGCCAGCCCTTGCTCTCTGGGGTGCCTCCGAAAACTTCAACTTCACGCACGTCGAACCAAGGCTTGGGAAGTTTGGGGCTGGCTTCGAGTTGAGCCACATCATCGGCCCACTGGCGTTCGAATTTTTTAAAATCGGGAGCATTGCGCCCAATCCAAAAGTCCAAGAGAACGTAGGCCAAGATGGCGACGGCCGCGCACCAGGCAATAAGATAGGCTTTTCTCAATTTTTCCGCTCCTGATGGGTGGACTTTTGGTCCCCTAGCTTAACTGTGGGGCCGGGGTTCACAAAGACCAAATCCCAGCAATTCTGACCCCTTTCCAGATATTTCTTCTCGAAGTGGGTGCGAGGTCGGTCATGCCGCCCGAGAACTCTTATGGCGCTGAGTTCGAAGCGCCAGGCGGCCACCATTTTTTGCTCGGCCTCGCCGGCATACTCTTCGATATTCGTGGCCAGTACGAGGCGGCCTCCCTTCTTCAGCTTTGTCTTAAGAAAATTCATGAACGGCATGTTGTGCCAACGAAGATTGGCCTGTTTAAACTTCGGATAGGGATTCGGGTACAGCAGAAAAATCTGCTCAACGGATTGATCGGGGATGTAATGCACAAAAATAGAAAGTGCGTCGGCGTGAACGGGGAATAAATTTTTGAGATCCGCATGATCCTGATGCCGCCGGGCCATTTGGGTGAAGCGGGTATGTGTTCGTTCAATCGCGATTAAGTGGCGGTCTGGATTTTTCTGGGCATATTGAATCGCGTGCAACCCTTGTCCGGCCCCGATTTCAACATCCAATCGAGGCTGGGAGAGCGCAATATCGAGCTTGGGCACGAGTCGCGGCAAGGGAATAGGGTCGGATGGAAAAGAGCGCATAAACATTTCTAGCAAAGGTAGATCGCGACTTCAATTTGCCTGACCAGAAAGTGATGAAACGTTCCCTCAAAGTTATGCTTATTGATCATCCGCAAATGCGGACGGATCTGGCTTCCCCGAAAGGCGCCACGGAAATCGATGTTTGGCGAGCGCTCAAAAGTTTGGGGTGCCGAGTTGAAATCTGCGGGTTACGTGACAATCTTCCGCAATTTGAGGCCGAGTTGTCGAAGCATAAGCCTGACGTGGTTTTCAACTTACTTGAAGAGTTTCGGGACGAAGGGGTTTTTGATTTTCATGCGGTTAGCTATTTGGAGGCTCTGGGCATCCCCTATACCGGATGTAATCCGCGTGGACTTATCGTGTCCCGCAATAAGTCTTGGGCCGTGCAAATTGCTCGTGGAATAGGTGTGAACTCGCCCGACATTTTTGGCGTGGGCACAAAGGTAAAGTATCCGGCCTTCGTGAAGTTTATGCGCGAACATGCAAGTCGTGGACTGACAGAACGGAGTCGCGTGAATTCAGCTAAGGAGCTCGCGAAAACGCGCGTTTCGATGCGCCGAAAATATCCCGGTGAACTCACTATTCAAGAATTTGTGCGCGGTGAGGATGTTACTGTTTCTATTTATGGAAACACGGCGCCGGTGGCCC
>JBEIHA010000473.1:0-1730 GCA_040381635.1 Pseudobdellovibrionaceae bacterium | reverse complement strand
CAGCGGTATCGGCGGCTTGGCCACGCTTGAAAACGAGCACACGACTTACATGACGCGCGGGCCGAAACGGGTTTCGCCGTTCACGATTCCGATGATGATTTCCAACATCGCCAGCGGCATCATCTCGATGGAGTACGGCCTCAAGGGCCCGAACATGGTGATCGTCACCGCATGTGCGACCTCGAACCACAACATCGGCGAGGCATGGCGCATCATCAAGTTTGGCGATGCCGACGGCTTCCTCTGCGGCGGCGCCGAGGCGACGATCCTGCCGATGGGCCTCTGCGGCTTTGGCAACATGAAGGCCCTCAGCACGCGCAATGATAATCCGCAGGCGGCTTCGCGTCCTTGGGACCGGGACCGTGATGGATTTGTACTGGCGGAAGGCTGCGCGATTCTTATTCTCGAAGATTACGAGCACGCGGCTCAACGTGGTGCTAAAATTTACTGCGAAGTGGTCGGCTACGGCACCTCAAGCGATGCTTACCATATGACCTCACCATCACCGGGCGGGCGAGGGGCAGCAGCTTCGATGACCGCTTGTTTACTGGACGCTAAGCTACGTCCAGAACAAGTGGATTACATCAACGCGCACGGGACCAGCACGCCGGCGGGCGATGAACTTGAAACCGAAGCGGTAAAGAAAGTTTTTGGCGATCACGCCAAAACAGTTTGGGTTTCTTCAACCAAGTCGATGACCGGTCACACTTTAGGTGCCGCGGGTGCGGTGGAAAGTGCGATCTGTATCAAAGCACTGACCACGGGCATCGTGCCACCGACGATAAATCTAGACAATCCCAGTGCCGACTGTGATTTGGACTACGTTCCGAAAACCGCGCGCGAGAAAAAATTGAATTACGTTTTGAACAATACTTTTGGATTTGGCGGCACGAACTGCAGTGTGCTATTCGGAAAACTGACTTAATATCTCGAAACTTAAGGGCGGTATGATTTCTGAAAAAAGCCCATCAAAAGAATACAAGACCATTTTTATCGCGAGCGATCACGCGGGCCTTGAAATGAAGCGCCACTTGATCGGTCGCTTCCCTTTTATTCCGTGGAAAGATCTGGGGCCCTTTTCTGCGGATTCCGTGGATTACCCTGAATTCGCTGCAAAGCTCGGCGAAGAGATGAAGTCCAGACTTGAAGATTCAATGGGTGTATTGATTTGCGGGAGCGGACAGGGAATGGCGATGCGTGCGAATCGCTTTCCGTGGATTCGCGCGGCCCTTTGCTGGAGCCCTGAAATCGCGGAGCTGTCGCGCCAACATAACGACGCCAATGTTTTGTGTTTGGCCGGGAGACACACAGCTTTTCCGACCGCCGAGAAACTTTTGAATTTATTTTTGCACACGCCTTTCGAAGGCGGTCGGCACCAAAGACGTGTCGATAAACTGAATTGCTAAATCTCATACCGAAAGGACCTTCGATGTTTTTGGAAAAGCAGGACCCGGAAATCGCGAAAAGCCTGGCCCTTGAAACAGACCGACAAGAGTACGGCTTAGAAATGATTGCTTCCGAGAACTACGCGTCCAAAGCGGTCATGGAAGTCCAAGGTTCGATACTTACGAACAAGTAAGCCGAGGGGTACCCGGGCAAACGCTATTACGGCGGTTGTGAATTCGTCGATCAGATTGAACAATTGGCGATCGATCGCGCCAACAAACTGTTCGGCAGCGAACACGCCAACGTCCAACCCCACTCCGGAAGCCAAGCCAATATGGCCGTCT
>JBEIHA010000472.1:0-1757 GCA_040381635.1 Pseudobdellovibrionaceae bacterium | reverse complement strand
TCTCTAAGTTTTTCTCATTTCTTCAGTTTACGGTTCTTACGAGGGGCAGGTGCAAACTTGCCCTTCTTTCTTTTCTTTTGAGCGCGGGCTGCGCCTCGATCGATTATGCGGATTATCGTCAGACGATCTTAGTGCTCTCCGATCCGCCCGGCGCAAAAGTTTACGACGGGCAGCGCTTTATCGGAATAACCCCGAATTACATGCGTTTTCGTCGCCGCGCGAAGCCCGTCTTGTTGATGGAAATGCCGGATGGCACTCGCCGAGACGTTCCTTTAGAGACACGCTATCGTTGGGGCGACAGCTTCGGTATGAATGCTTTGTTTCTTGTTTATGCGCCAGTTGGTTGGGCGGTGGATTGGGCCACCGGCACCGCGTGGGAAGCGGAGGATCCTCCGCTTGAGGTGTTCGGGCGCGGCGGTGTTTGGCCTGTGATCACTAGGCCTGGCAGAGTGGCCGTGGCGCCGCCGCAAGGCGTGGATTTCGAAACCGCTGATGCTTTAGGCCTAGCGGTCGAAGAAAAAATGCGGGCAAGCGAGAACTTCACGGTTTCCGATTACGAAGAGACCGCGCCAGGCTTTCGCTTCTACCGATCCTATTCGGGCCTGGCACAAGAGAAACAGGATCGCTACCGGCTTTTGTCTCACTTGAAGGTGGATCACATTTTGATATCGACCGCCGAAAAGCGTGGCGAAACCTTTGTGGTCAAAGGCGAATTGAAAGATGTTGTAACCACCAAAACCAAGTCTTCTTACACGTGGGAGATTACTCCCGGTAACCAAGCGCTACGCGAAGAATTCACCGCTAAAACGCTTCTCAACGAATATTTTAAATCATTGCCCAACACCGTATTCTTAAACTTCGCGGGTTATACGCCGACGGCAACCATTGATAGGCGCGAATATAAAGGCAAAGAAGCGCCCGCGGACGGCTTCGGTGATGAGATGCTGCGCTATTTGTCCTCGTTAAGTTTAGCGGGTCTGGAACGAGAGCGTTTCAATACACGTGGGCATTTTACTTTCGGCTTTGTACCGACGGCCATCGTGTCGCAAAAAATGATCGTGTTTCCAGAATACACTCCGTTGGTCGATGCTGAATTTCATCGTTGGTACGTGAGCGCGGGCTACGGCGTCGAGGGCGGCTACATGGGCCGATTCGGTTTGCTTTACGCCGACTTAATTCCTATGGGAACCTACACCCGAATCAGGTACAGCACACCTCAGACCGAGGGCGCGGTCGAACGCTTCTCGATTCAATTGATGAGCGAGATTGGCTATTCATATTTCTTCACCAATCACTTGATCGGCCGAGTCTATTATCGCAGCATCGGCGAAGACAACAAGCTTTGGAACCAGGCTTTTTCTGAATCCAGCTCTTCAACCTTGTTTACCGACACATTTAGCTCTGGCTTCGCGGGCATTTCGATCGGCTACTATATCCCGACAGCGCTAAAACGCAGGTCGGGGTGGTTGGTGAAGAAGAAGTGACTTTGATTGTCGTGCTTCCGCGGACAGGCGACTTCAGCGCGAGAGTTTGTAAATGGTCCTTATTTGGTCTTTCGCCGCACCGTCTCTATTCCAGGATTTAAACAGCGCGCAATTCGCGGTTCATAAAAGTATGACCGTCATTGGTTCTGTAGAGCTGGGAACCTCAAGACTCAGCTACGTTTACGACGCAGCCATCGCCAGTGAGCTCGCCTATTTCATTTTGGGAGTTTTTTTGCCGCCTTGTCCGCCGGTGGACCCTCAAAAACACTTTAT
>JBEIHA010000471.1:0-1757 GCA_040381635.1 Pseudobdellovibrionaceae bacterium | reverse complement strand
GATATCTGGATCTTCAACAATTGTTTCTTTCTTCACTGCATCAATTTCAAACGAAGCACTACTACTTTCCTGAGCTGAGATAATCTTCAAAATATCTGCATCTTTTTTTGCTTTTGACAAAATAATAGATTTTTTGGCTTTTGGTTTTGATCGCGTCACTCACTTCATGCAAATCCAATCCGCACAAAGCTGAAACGGTGCAAACCGAATTGGATCAATCCGCCAACGTGAGCGGTACGCAAAGTGTCGGTGTAAAAAATGGCGAGATGGTCGTCATGGATAAAACGCAAATTTCAGAAAAACTTCGCGATCTACAAAATGGCGTTTTTGCGCTGGAAGATCGCGTTTATGGCACGCGCAAGCTGGGAAGCCTTGGGTTTTACGGCGAACTGAAATCCTGCAAGCGAAAGCTTGCTTCGCCCCAGTTTGGCGGCTCCGGGACCATGATGTGGAGCGAGCCTTTGGACCGCGTGACCGACAAAGAAGAAGAGCTAAAAGTCGGCTTGAACGAAAAAAAAGAATTGGTCGCCTTGTCTGAAGAACATTTGAAGGATCGTTTGCAGCGCTTTCAAAGCTACCGCATAATCTTGCAAAAGCGTGCCGACGAATTTGCTGAGAAAATTGAGGCTTGTAAAGCTGAAGTCGCTACCAAAGAAATGGACAGCAATCAGCCCAACAAAGTGATGGTCAGTGAAGCGCCAAAGACCAGCGTGGACCGGACGGCGGTCAATCAGTATATGTGTGGCTATGTGAAGGCTGGCGCTTCGCTTCAAGGCTTTATGTTGAATGCTTTTGCGCGTGGCTGGCTTTCTTTAAGCGATTACAAGCTCACCACCAATTTGATCGCGGTGTCGTTGAAAGACGTTAAAGGCGTGTCGAAAGACAATGCCTTTTTATTCAATGGTTGGCGCTTAGCTTTCGATCGACCGCAAGTGACGGTGAGCGAAATTTTCAGCGAAAATAAAGACGCCAAGCTTATGGCTTGGGCCTATCCGGAAAAGAAAGATGTCCCGAATTCATCGTCATGCTTATCTGAGGCGGACGGCCAGTGGAATCCTTAAGCTAGATCTTTAAGGAATTTTTCAAGGTTCACAAGGTCTACGGTTTCTTGCTGGCCTGAATCCATCGTCTTGATCATCACTTTGCCATTTTGCAATTCGTCCGGTCCGATCAAAACGGTGGCGTAGCTGCCGCGGTCGGCGGCGCGCTTCATGCGTTTGGACATATTGCCCGAAAAGCCGATTTCGGCAAAGAGGCCTGCGGCCCTAAGCTGATAGGCGACCTGAAAGGCCTTGCCCTCGACCGAAGCGTGTACCGGAACAATGGCCACGGGGCGAGGTTTGGGGGCTTCAAGGGGTGAGAGCATCACCAGGCGCTCGACGCCCGCGGCCCAGCCCACGCTCGGCGTGACGGGGCCACCCATGATCTTGACCAAGTTGTCGTATCGACCGCCGGACAGAATAGCATCTTGAGCACCTAGTGCATTGGTCTTGAATTCGAAAACCGAATGACAATAGTAATCAAGGCCACGCACTAAAAATGGGTTTAGTTTATAGGGGATTCCAAAGTCACTTAAAGAGGCGGTCACGGCACCAAAGAATTCCTTTGAGGTCGCGTTATAAAAGTCTGAAATCATGGGCGCATTCGTTAGCAGAGCTTGGTCGCCCGAATCTTTCGAATCGAGAATGCGCATGGGGTTGACCATGAGACGTTTCTGACTGTCGGGGGATAGCGAAGTTTTCTTGGCTTCCAGATAT
>JBEIHA010000470.1:0-1765 GCA_040381635.1 Pseudobdellovibrionaceae bacterium | reverse complement strand
GTCGCGGTGATCGACACGGGCCTCGACACCACTCACTTCGTGATCGAACAAAGCGGCGCGCTTTGGAGAAATTTAAAGGAAGTGGCCGGGAACGGAATCGACGACGACGGCAATGGCTACGTTGATGACGTCAACGGTTGGAACTTTGTCGACAATAGCGGTTCTATGTACGATGACGATGGCCACGGCACGCACGTCGCAGGCGTGATCTTAAGCGTCGATCAGAATATCTACACGACACCGATTCGGGCTTCGAAGATTCAAATCATGCCGCTGAAGTTTTTGAATGGTAACGG
Source organism: Pseudobdellovibrionaceae bacterium (assembly GCA_040381635.1). Classification (GTDB taxonomy): domain Bacteria; phylum Bdellovibrionota; class Bdellovibrionia; order Bdellovibrionales; family UBA1609; genus JALHOQ01. The sequence goes on along the minus strand of JBEIHA010000470.1, from coordinate 1,469 downwards.
CGTAGGCACGACTTCCAACGCGATCCGCGCGGTCTATTACGCGGTCAACAATGGCGCCAAAGTTCTAAATAATTCCTGGGGCGGTCCCACCTACAGCGCGGCTCTTCACGAAGCCATAACCTATACCTATTCTCAGGGTGCTATCTTTATCGCGGCCGCGGGAAATAACGGGACCAACAACGACGCCACTCCTATGTATCCGGCCAGCTACGACGTGCCCAATGTGGTTTCCATCGCGGCGACCACTGACTATGATTATTTGGCTTCTTTCTCTAACTACGGCTTAGGCTCCGTCGACCTCGGTAGCCCTGGCGTTTACATCTTGAGCCTAATTCCCAATGACTCGTTTGGCACATCGAGCGGAACATCGATGGCTACTCCCTTCGTCGCCGGCACGGCCGCGCAAATGAAGGTGGAATCCGCGAGCATGACCGGTTACCAGATAAAAACTATTTTGCTGTCGCAAAAAGTCAACGTCAGCCAGTTGAACGGCAAGGTCTCGACGGCTGGACGGCTAAACACGCAGAGTGCGGTGAACTATGCGAAGTCCGCTAGCCTCGATGCTTCGCAACCCGCCTACACCTTGACCTACCAAGCCGACCGGCAGCTGGCTTCGGGCATCGCCGGTGGCGGAGGCTGCGGCACCGTCAGCAAAATGAGTGGCGACTCCAATTCCAATCCTTGGAATTCAGGAATCGTGGTGCTTTTGGTTTTGGCTCCGCTCGCCGTACTTTTTGTGATGAGAATGCGGGCTCCCGCCAATCGTCGTAAACACGAGCGCTTCAAGATCAACAGTGATGTGCGCATCAGCGTCGGTGACCGCGAACTCGTGGGATCCGTAAGCACGATCTCCCTTGGCGGAGCGCAGATCAATACGGCCGCTTTGCTGCAAGATGGTGGCGTGGTCAGTCTTACGATCTCGTCCCCCGATGGCGCCGACAAAGTCGAAGTCGCGGGTCGGGTCGTGTGGTCGGAAGCCAACAAGGCTTACGGAGTCGCGTTCAATCAGGCACCGCAAACGGTCCTTTCGCGCATTGCCGACTGGACCCGGGGCTTACAGAAAGCCGCATAAAGTTCTTGAAAAGTCCGTGACTGCGGACTTTCAATCCCACTAACGTAAAGAGGTGCGATTCACCCATGCGGTTCTTTTTTTTTCCTTCAGCGCTTTATCTTTACTGCTTTATTACTCCGCTTTGCGCGGAGAGTTTATTATGGATGACTGGGGCTACATCACCCAGAATCCATGGGTCACCGAAGCCAACTCGCCTGTGCAATTCTGGACAACGTTTCAACAAACCGATTATTGGCCGCTAACTTACACCTTCTATTGGTTGCTTTTTAAGCTCTTTGGTCAAAATCCTTTAGGCTATCATTTGATCAATGTAGGCGTTCACGCTCTCAATGGCGTTTTGCTTTTTCTGCTCGCCCGCCGCTTTCGAGTCCACTGGCCGTTGTGGGTGGCCCTGCTG
>JBEIHA010000469.1:0-1790 GCA_040381635.1 Pseudobdellovibrionaceae bacterium | reverse complement strand
TTGCGGATCCCTCCAGCGTCCTCTTCAGTCCCAACTTTGAATTCTCTAAAAATGTAATCACGTTTAGTTCCCTAGATCCGGAAGAATCCAAAGTCGATCCCGACTATGAATTGAGAGTTTTGATCACGGGGACTATGCAATACGGCGAAATTCTTCGCTGGGCCGATCGCCGTGGCATTGAAAATACCAGCTACGCACTGATCACGACGGATCCCGCGGTTGCAAAAAAAATCGTTAGTCTTAAACCTTCGGAAGAAAAATCTGACCGCGTTCAGATGGATTGGGAGTTAAAAAACAACCCTGCTGGCGCGACTTTCAATTTCGAACAAACCACGGCTAAGTCGTTTACGTTCACGTTCGCTGATGTGCAAAGACTGGCCCACGCTAGACCGGAACTTTTCAAGGAATTGCAAGAGCGCCCGGCGCTAAGGCTCGGCGAATTCCACCGTCAAAGCCTGCTGTCGCGACCGACGGGATTGTAGGTTCAAACGGAATTATCCAACAGGGTTAATCTCCGCCACCACCACCGCCATCACCACTATCACCCCCACCGCCGCTGCCTCCATCGACCGAGGTGCGCGTGCCATCGGAGTAAACGTAGCCTGAGTCACTACTGCTACTCGACGATTCAAAAGTTTCTTCAGAGAAGATAATATCTAAGATCGGCTCACCCGAATGTTCTCGCGTCAGAATCAGATGCAGGATAGCGGTACCGTGACGATGCTTTAGAACTACGACCGGCAACGTCGAGTTGTCAGCATCCAACAAGAATCTAACCTCTCGGTTCGCTTGCTGATCATAAGCGATCTTGACCATGGGACGTATCGCTAAGGCCAATGTCGCTACAAATGCCACTACACCAGTGGTTGGGTTTAAGCTGTCCGTCCACATCAACCCCCCATAAGGCAGGCCCGCCCAGCTGACTCCCGTTAAGAAATTGGTGAAGGTGTTTTGCATACCACGCTCGCGAAGAGCGGCCGCAGAATGTGATTCTAAGAACTGCTGAATGCTTTGACTGCCTTTGAACGTGGCGTGGCTCGCTCGAGCGGTCAGTCGTCCATTTTGCCCAACGGGACGCCGACCGCTCCAAATTTCGATAGGTAGACGCAGATCCATGTCTGGGAGGATCACATTCGCGTTCATCGCGCGCCTTAGAATAGCGTTCTGCGAAGCCTCCTGTACGGCGGGGGCCAAAAGACTGGCGCTTGCCTTAAGGATGCTTTCACAAAGCGATACCGGGCTCGCGCTTGCGGTTGTCGAAATAACGGCCACGAAAATCAAAAGCACGTGCTTTGACAAATGAATAAAATTTACCGGCAAGTCAGTCTTCCTGATCATTGAAAAGCTCCTGGGGCATAGCGGATAATTTAGACTTTGCTTATGCAAGGACCAGGCCTTCGAGCCAGAATTGGCGCGATTTTTCCAATGTAATTCCCTTGAACGGCTTAAGGGTGATCCTAATGCTGGTCCTTCGCGAAGGAGGTGCCGCATTTGAGCCTTAGCCTAAAAAAAATTCTTTCCAAGGAGTCGTCAGATGTTGAAACTTTCTTTAGCCGCAATCCTTTTGGTCGCGTCCCCTGTTTTCGCGGGGACTCCCGTAAGCGACACCCACCCCTTACCGGCGAATATGGGACAATCGGATGGTTCAGCGAATTCGCTCCGTTTGGATTTGCCGACCATCAAGGTCAGAGCGCTGCAGGATTCGTTCAATGTCCTTCATATTCGGGACGGCATCGTCATATCAGAAAAAGAATTCGAAACTGCGGTAAAGAATCATTTGGTGGCGTGCA
>JBEIHA010000468.1:0-1793 GCA_040381635.1 Pseudobdellovibrionaceae bacterium | reverse complement strand
GGCGGTGCGCACGAATTCTTGTAAAGCGCTAAGGTCCATCGAGGCATTGATCAGCGACGTTAGATCCTCGGGGGACAAAGACGAATCAAAAATAGGGGGATTAAGCGACGTCACTTGGTCACTTTTTTCGTGCGCGTAATGCTCCATCAAATACGAAACCATCAAGTGCTTCGAGTTTTCTTGGAATTCATTGGAAATCGAAACCGGCCCCATCATCGATCGGTAGTGCGGATGCGCCATGATAAAGCGGGCGAAAGCCATCCAAATCACCAACAGCGAAGGCCCACGCTGATATTTTGGGCGCACGAACGATCGTCCCGCTTCTAAAGTGCCTTCGCGAAAATCCGAGGACAAAAGCGAATCCAAATTGAAAAGCGTGTTGGTGTAGAGACCTTTCGGGCCATGATTTTTCAAAATCACATCGACGCGGCCGATACGGTAAGCCCCCGTGATCTCTTCCTTGCCTTTGTCCCAGCCGATGAAGTGGTCGTAGTAGGCATCGAAGTGATCCATGTCACGCTCTAGCCCCGTGCCTTCGCCGACCGTGCGGAAGGTCTCTTCGCGCAGGCGGCCTAGTTCGAGCATCAGATTCGGAATGTCGGCACCCACGGCGCGGTAGACGCGCAAACCTTTACCGTCACGCTCGGGGCTTGAGTCAAACATCAGTTCGCATTTCAAAAATTCAGCCGTGAGTAATTCGCGTGCGACGGCCCCGGCCACCGGCGCCATGGGGCGATGGGGCTTGGGGTGCATCGCAGGCGCGCGCAGCTTCTGGAGTATTTTTTCGTCTAAAGTCATGTGTAGTAAGGATTTAAACGATGTGTTCATAAACCCGCAATTCCAATTGCTGGCCAGCGACACACTGGGCCAAAAATGGGCCACCGGACGTGGCTTAGACACTTTGGCTTTGTCTCATTATGAAACACGCTTCCATAAAGGCCCTGTGTTTCTCCCTTGTTATCGGCGCCCTATTTTTCGGCACGGGCCTGGCATTTTCATCAAGGTATAAGGAGCCACGACATGAAAATCCAAACCCTGGCGATCAGTTTATTTTCTTTGCTCAGCGTGGCCTGTTCCAATCAGTGGCGCGACGCAAGTGGTGTGACCGCGGAAGATATGTACTCAGCCCTGGGCGAAGTGTCTGCGGCCCAAACGTCGGCCACAGGTGGTGGCGATTTAAACGGCGCCTTGGCGATGAAGGATCAAGCGGGCGTTCGCATTTACTTCGCGCAAAGCAAAAACACGAAAGACGCCAAAGGAAACTTCATCGATCCCATGGGTCCCGTGGCTAGTATCGTCAGTCTCACCAATTTTGATTTTATGGGGGCTCTTGATCTGCATTGGACCTTGCTTGAAGAAGCGCGCATTTTCTTTTTCGATATTCCGACCGAGGTCGGTCACACCAACGGTTTGATCGTGGGCGTGCGTAAGGCCGGAGAGACTTCACTGACCTATGCTGGTTTTACAGGCACGGGCACGATGAACGAAGCGGATCTCGTAGTGACACTCGCTGCGGGCGGCGTGGACAAGTTGGTCTTACGCACCTTCGATGTTGACGGAGATGACTTAGACAACGTGATTCAGATGCTGGTTTGGGATATCGATGCCTCAGGCGGAGAGTTCTACAACGGCAAGTTTTCTACCCTGATCGGCTTTGGCGATTAAGTTCGTTAATTAAACGGGGTTGCATTTCAGACAAAATTTAGACCTAATAAGGTATGGCTCTGAAAATGTGGGTCGATTTCTTCGAAGATTTGCAACATGTCCGCGGAAGATCGCAGAACACGGTGATG
>JBEIHA010000467.1:0-1810 GCA_040381635.1 Pseudobdellovibrionaceae bacterium | reverse complement strand
CTTGTCCGCGTTGATCTCGAACTCTTCTTTGTCATCTTTAAGAAGTTCGTCGATCAAATCTAGAGCAAGCGCCTTGCCTTTTTTTGCTGCCATCTAGAATAAATATCGGAAACACTTGGGATTTTATTTAGGTGTAGCGGCTTAAAACCCTTAATCAGGGGACGTTCTGGCCCTTTTCGGGATGAGCCTAAGGTCGAGCTAGCCTAAGGCAATGACTTGGCGGTAGGCCTCAAGCCGGGCATCAAGGTCTTTGGTATTGCACTGGCGAATGCCCTCAACACCAAAGTCCTGGACCGTGAAGCTAGCCATAAGGCAGCCATTCACGCAGGCCAGCTTAAGGTCTTCTCGGGTAAAATCGCGGTCAAGTTGAGCCAAGTGACCCAAAAATCCCCCTGCGAAAGTGTCGCCGGCGCCCGTAGGGTCGACGACGTTTTCCACGGGGAAGGCCGGCAAGATAAAGAAGCGCTCTTGTGTGTACAACATAAAGCCGTACTCGCCCCGCTTGATGACGACCGCGCGCGGTCCCATCTTGCAGACTTCTTTCGCAGCCTGGATGCAGTTCCAGTTGCCGGTGAGCTGACGGATTTCGGATTCGTTGATCATCAAGATGTTTATTCGCTCCAAAACTTTGAGCAGATCGGCCTTCTTTGAAGAGATCCAGTAATTCATGGTGTCGGCCGCGATCAAACGCGGGCTCTTCACTTGTTCCAAAACTTGCAATTGCAAAACGGGATCGATATTCGCGAGAAAGACTGTTTTCGAATCGCGATATTCCACGGGAATGGCCGGATGGAAATTTTCAAACACGTTCAGATGAGTGGCGAGTGTCGTCGCCTCGTTCATGTCTTTTTCGTATTTTCCCGACCAGCGAAAGGTTTCACCGTGCACGGTTTGTAGGCCCGCGATATCAACGCCCCGGTCCGTCAACAATTGACGATCCTCGGCCTTGTAATCGTCACCAACCACGCCAACCACGCGGACTTTGGCGTAGTGAGCGGCCGCCAGCGAAAAATAATTCGCGGATCCGCCCAGGATCCCCGCGCGTTCACCTTTCGGCGTGCTGATGGTGTCGTAGCCGACGCTGCCCACTACAAGAATCGCGCTCATTTATTCTCCCGAATCTTAAGAATTTAAGCTTTGCACTGGAGGAGTAGTCTTATTGGCCGCCGTCGTCAACTGACCGCAAGCCGCGTAGATGTCGCGCCCCATGGTCTTGCGTCGCAGAACATGCGTGCCTAAGCGCATCAGCTCGTTATGGAAGGCCACGATCGCTTTTTCGCTGGGGCGGTAATAGCCCGAACCCGGGTGCTCATTGAACGGGATGATATTCACTTTGCTGGGCACCGAGCGCGTTAATTCATGCAAGTCGCGCGCGTCCTGAATGGAATCGGTCACGCCTTTCAGTAGAACGTATTCGAAGGTGACCATGTCGCCGCTTTCACGACAATGCTCGCGGCAAGCTTCGAGCAATTCTTCGAGATTCCAGCGCTTATTGATCGGCATGATCTCGGTGCGTATGTCATCGTTTACGCCGTTCAAGGATACAGCCAAACGCACCCCTGCTTTGGTCACACGCGGAATCATCGGCACGATTCCGCTGGTGGAAACCGTCACGCGCTTACGCGAAACATTAAGCCCCCAGGTCGAATGCAAAATTTCGATCGATTTAAAAACCGCGTCGGCGTTGTCCAGCGGTTCGCCCATACCCATAAAAACAATATTGGTGATCCGTTGCCCCGGGGGAAGTGAGCGCGACGCTTGCACAAACTGCCCCACGATCTCCCAGGTCTCGAGCTTACGCTGAAGCTTT
>JBEIHA010000466.1:0-1815 GCA_040381635.1 Pseudobdellovibrionaceae bacterium | reverse complement strand
CTTTGGCGAAGTCTTCGACGTAGCGCTCGGGCTCATCGATCATCAGGTGCACGTCGAGCGGAAGTTTTGTGACCGGACGCAGGGCCTTGACCACCGGCGCACCGATCGTCAGGTTCGGCACGAAGTGACCATCCATCACGTCGACATGAATCCAATCCGCGCCGGCTTTTTCGATGGCCCTGATCTCTTCGCCGAGCCTCGCGAAATCCGCCGACAAGATCGACGGAGCGACTAAGAATTTCGTTGCGCTATTTACTTCCGCCAAATTGATCCCCTGGCTTCACCGGATAACCGCGCAGATATTCCTCGATAGGCATCTTGGCGCGGGATTCGGGTTGTGCTTCAAGGATTTCTAAGCTGCCTTTACCGCATTGAACAATCAATGTTTTCTCGGGGCTTTTCACGACTTGTCCGGGTGAGCCCCCGGATAACGCGGCGACTCGCGTGCGGTGGATCTTCACGATCTTACCTAAGCGATGAGTTTGGGGCACCGGGCCCATGGCCAATCCCCGAACCAAATTGTGGATTTCTTCGGCAGGCCGGGTCCAATCGATTTCGGACTCGGCCTTGTCGATTTTGTGCGCGTAGGTCACTTGCGATTCATCCTGCGTGATGGGGGTTAAATTGCCCCGCAGGTAATCCATTAGATCGACTTCCAAGAGTTTTGCGCCCAGTTCCTCGCACTTTTTGTAGGAATCGAACGCATTCATTTCCGGAGTGAGGGCAAAGCGACGCGTGCCCAACACCGCGCCCGCATCGAGCTTACGCACCATCACCTGAAGGCAAACCCCGGTTTCCGGGTCACCGGCCATAAGCGCCCGTTGAATCGGCGCGGCCCCGCGCCAGCGCGGCAAAACACTGGCGTGCACATTGACGACCTTGTCCGGAAACAATTTAAGGAACGGTTTCTTCAAAATCTGACCGAAGGCGACGACCACCGCGACCTCGGCCTTAAAGGCCGCGATCTGATCCATCATTTCCGGAGTGTTGATGTTTTCCGGCGATAAAACCGGAATGCCCAAGGGTTGAACCAGTTCTTTGACCGGAGAAGGCTGCAATTGAAGTTTGCGTCCGGCCGGACGGTCCGGCTGGGTAACGACGCCCACGATTTCGAAGTGGGGGTCTTTGATCATAGCTTCCAAGCAGGAGCGCGCGATTTCGGGCGTGCCCAGGAAGACGGTGCGGATTCGGCTCATTTGCTGTTGAGTTAACCCGGGAACGAGGATTTATTCAAGCCGGATTTCGGACTGGGAATCGGCCCGCTGACTAAACTGTTTTTACATGAATCACTCTGTTTAAACAGAGTTCTTTGACGCACCCTTACCCGCGCCGGCGCGGGTAAGTAACTAAACCCGCTCCGACTCCGCCGCTTCAACGTCTTCCAAATCCTCGACACTCTCAGCGTCGCGCGGATCGGGGTAACCGAACTTCTTGATTTTGCTTTTGATGCGCGCCGATTTGATCGGGCTAAGACGGTCGATGAAAAGCTTACCGTCCAAATGATCGATTTCGTGCTGAATGCAGATCGCGAGCAGCCCGTCCGTGGTGAACGAAACTTTTTTGCCGTTCACATCCATTGCTTCAACCGTGATCTGGTCGAAGCGGGTCACGGTTTCAAAGTAAGTGGGAACGCTAAGACAGCCTTCGTCGTACGTGGTCTTGCCATTTTTTTCGACGATCACGGGATTGAACAGCACCATAGGCTGCGGAACTTTTTGCTCCAACTCGGTCATGTCTTCGATTTTGTAGCGACCCTCTTCACTGGGGCGGGTGTCCAACGCGATCACGCGGATCTGGCGATCGACCTGGGCTGCG
>JBEIHA010000465.1:0-1827 GCA_040381635.1 Pseudobdellovibrionaceae bacterium | reverse complement strand
GCTCAAGATTTGGCCGATTATTTTCACCGTTTTTGTCTGACTCTTGGTTTGCAAAACGTGTACGCCGTGGCCTGCGATGATGCGACCAAGATTATCGAGAATCTTAAAGCGGATTTTCCGGGTTCGGTAGAAAAGAGCCTGTTGTTCCCACACCATCCACCGAAGGGTGCGGAGCTTAAAAAAGCGGTGCACGAATTCAGCGCAAACTCACAGTAGAAAATCAAAAAGATTGGCCAGCGGGAAGAGGGCCCAATAAACCGCCAACTGGCTGGCACTCGCCCCCGCAATCAATCGTTGCATATGAGCTTTCCCATCTTTGGAGATGATTTCATCGCTAAGCCGAATGCGCTCGAAAATACTGGCCGAGACGAATTCCGCCAGTGCGGGATTGTTGCGGCAGATAAAAACAAGTTCTGAATTCAAATTGGCCGAGCGCGGATCGATATTATAGGTGCCGATCATTGTCGTTTCGCGGTCGAGCACGGCCCGCTTCGAATGAAGTCCCCATCGACTTTCGGTGTCTCCCAAGCGATTGCTTTGGCCGGGCACGGGTAGGGCCTTGAAACCGTACAAGTGTAAACCCGATTTCGATAACGAACTTAAGTTCCAATTGAGCGACGCGACTGTGTATCCGGCGTCCGTCGAGCGGAGCGTGTTGGTCAGCACGGTGACCGAGATTTTTCTATCGCGCAAGTCATGCAGAAGTTCCATTCCGCCTTCGCGAATCACGAAGTAGGGAGACTCGGCGGTGACTTCTTTTTTCGCGCGGGCGAGTTCAGCGGAGATTGCGGGGAAGACTTTGCGGTTTTTCTCGCCCGGATTGGGGAAGTCGGTGACAAAAGTCAGGTCCGTGCAGGTGAAGGTGGGAGTAGAAGTCAGGCTGGCCTTCGTTTTTTCGGAAACGAGAGCGAGAAAGGCTTCGTCGCCGGGATCGATTTGGCTGAAGCCGCGGGCTTTCTCCATACTTTTGTCTTCGGGATCGACGGGCTTAGGTTCACGCGACAGATCGGACGTCCAGTACATGTCGAAACTTCCTAAAACATTTTTGGCGATGGGTCCGCGCACTTCGACGTCGGTATCCAGGAAGTTAGCCGTCTTGTGCATATCGAAATATTCGTCGCCGATATTGCGTCCGCCGGTCAGAACCGTTTCGCCGTCGACGATCAAAAGTTTGCGGTGACTGCGGTGTTGGCTGGTGACGATGCGGTAAAAGGCGCTCGTGTTGTAATAACGAACTTCAACGCCTTCAATCTTCATCATCTGTGCGTAAGCGGGGCCTAACTGAAAGACGGGGAGCGAAAAGTCCACCAAGATGCGAACCGCGACACCTTCTTTGGCTTTCTTAAGAAGTGCTTGCGTGATCAGGCGACTACCGGTGTCGACATTATAAATAAAAAATTCGAGTTCTAAACTCTTTTTGGCGCTGTTGATCAGCTCGAGGCGGCGTTGCAGCGATGCTAGGCCGTTGTCGTACACTCGAATGGAGTGATCTGCCTTGCTTTGCGCGACCACGGCATGATCACCGAGAGGATTTTTATCGGCCACGACTTCCATCACCTTTAAACCGATGGCCGTGGTCAGATAGGCGAAGATCACGAAACCGCCGCCAATTTTCAACAAGGTCCTGGCGATTTTCTTAAGTCGAACGCGATTTAACATAGATGAGTGGTTTACTTGCCGCGCGCGGTCATCTTTTTGCCGCGAGCACGCTCAATCGCATCCCAGAACAAGCCATTCTTTAGGCCCACGTTCGGGACGACGATTTCGTCGATCTCGAAAATTCTCATCATCTCGAGAGTGACGACGGCAGCGGGTAGGATAACGTCG
>JBEIHA010000464.1:0-1844 GCA_040381635.1 Pseudobdellovibrionaceae bacterium | reverse complement strand
GCTGAAAATGATGGAAGACCGCTACCGCGCCTCTATCGATTCGATCTCCAAGGGCCCGAAGTAAAAGAGATTTTCGCGGGGCATTAACTAAATTTGGTGAGAAGGATATTGACCCCTCACCCCGCTAAAAATAGAACATGTCCACCATGAAGGGCATTATCTTAGCAGGCGGTTCGGGAACTCGTTTGTACCCCGCGACAACGTCTATTTCAAAACAGTTACTTCCGATCTACGACAAACCGATGATCTATTATCCCTTATCGACCCTCATGCTTGCAGGCATTCAGGAAATTTTGATCATCACGACGCCCCATGATCAACCGCAGTTTGTTTCCCTATTGGGTGACGGCAGCCGCTTTGGAATCAAATTAACTTACGCCGTCCAAGCCGAACCCAATGGTCTGGCCCAGGCTTTCGTGATCGGGGAAAAGTTCGTTGGCAACGATAGCTGCTGTCTTATCCTTGGTGACAACGTTTTTTACGGCGACCACATGTCTGTTATGCTTCAGAACTGCGTGAATCTGGACGACGGCGCCATTGTGTTCGGCTACTACGTCAAGGATCCCGAGCGTTACGGGGTCGCCGAAGTCGATAAATCGGGCAAAGTTCTTTCTTTGGAAGAAAAGCCGAAAAATCCTAAATCGAACTATGCCGTCACCGGCCTCTATTTTTATGACAACGACGTGGTTCAGATCGCCAAAGATCTAAAGCCCTCGGCACGCGGCGAATACGAAATCACCGATGTGAATAAGGCTTATCTGAACCGAGGTAATCTGCGTCTCGAGATTATGGGGCGTGGTTTTGCCTGGCTAGACACTGGTACCCATGAAAGCTTGCTTGAGGCCTCGAACTTCATCGCCATTATCGAAAATCGCCAAGGCTTAAAGGTCGCCTGCCTTGAGGAAATTGCGTTTCGAAAAGGCTATATCGACGCCGGCCAACTGGAAAGACTGGCGACCCCGATGCGCAAAAACCAGTATGGCGAATATCTTTTTGGACTTCTTAAGCAATCATGACCTTAGTACTCGGGGCCACAGGACAACTTGGCTCGGAACTGCGCAGGATTCTTGGCGATAAGGCTGTTTTCGCCGATGAAAGTCGGGTCGACTTCAACGATATAATGCAAATTGAAAACGCCATCCGCGATCTGAAACCCAAGCTTTTGATAAATGCCGCGGCCTACACCGCGGTCGACCAGGCCGAATCCGAACGCGAGACCGCGTTTCGAGTCAATTGCCATGCGCCCACGCGCATGGCCGAGCTGGCGAGTGAATTGAAGTTCAAATTTATCCATGTGTCCACCGATTATGTCTTCAACGGTCAGTCCGCAAAACCTTACGTCGAAAGCCAGGACACCGATCCACTGAATGTGTATGGCGAGTCCAAAGCCGAAGGCGAAAAACAAATCATCGAGCTTTGCCCTCAAGCCTTGATTGTGCGCACATCTTGGGTTTATTCGTCATTTGGCAAAAACTTTGTGAAAACGGTTTTACGAATCGCCGGCGAAGGAAAACCAATGAAAGTGGTGAACGATCAAGTAGGCTCACCCACCTGGGCGACGGATTTAGCGAATGTTTTGCTCCTAGCAAAGGATCTCGACGGCATCTTTCACTACACTAATGAAGGCGCCGCGAGTTGGTATGATTTTGCCTACGGAGTTAAGCTTTGGCGCAAACTCGATTTTAATCTTTCACCCATTATGACCGAAGACTACCCTACCCCCGCACTTCGTCCGCGCATGTCTTTGTTGAACAAAGCGAAAATCAAAAGTGCATTGGGTATCCAAATTCCACATTGGATGGAAAGTTTGGACAAATGCCTGAAAGAGATGGATTAGCTTTCTT
>JBEIHA010000463.1:0-1847 GCA_040381635.1 Pseudobdellovibrionaceae bacterium | reverse complement strand
TCGCTCATTCATGCGTGTTTAGAAGTGCATCAGACCAACGGCGATCAGTCTGTTGCCAAATTTGCTTTGGAACTTCAAGCAACGCTGGATAAGAAATTTTGGGACGACGTGGATGGCGCGTATTTCAGCAATGATGGCAGTGATCACTTGCTGCCCGTTCGCTTAAAGGATGATTACGATGGAGTCACGCCTTGTGCGAATTCCATGGCTGCGCTGAATCTTGCTCGTATTTATTTACTGACTGGTGAAGCGGCGGCAAAGCATAAGGCGGAACGCATCGTGGCCTATCTTTTTCCGAAATTTAAACAGTATCCGTCTGGCCTGCCCTTTCTTGGTCTGGCGATCGATGCCCTGGTGTCGGACACGAAGGTGGCGGTGGTCAACGGCGGCGGCTGGGCGATGGAGCTGCACGCCGAAACCGCGCTTCAGTTCATGCCGTACATTTACTGGACAACGGCGGATGCGGGCTGGCCCGTATGCCGTGGCAAAGCCGGTCCCGAAATTAAGATTTACGTTTGCGAAGAAGGCCAGTGCTTAACGCCCGCCACATCAAAGCGAGATGCGGCCGCCCAATTAATCAATTCGCGCGGTTAAACGTTCGAGCGCGGGCCCGGTGATCTGCACCACGCACGGTGCCGGTTCGGATAGACCACCGTCGGGCCAGTGACTGTCTGGATAGCCCTTGTCGTGATGGCGCTCACCCGGATGTTGCACGGACAGAAAGAGGGTTCCGTCGGGCGCAAACAGGGGGCCGGTGAATTCGGCGCCGTTGGGTGCGGAAGCCACTTGAAAAACGCGGCCGGCGTGGTCCCCCGAAAGTGGAATATAAAAAAGCCCGTTGTTGCCAAACGGCTTATACTCACTGCTCATTTGGCCCGCGCTCGAGATATCCGAGCACATCCAAAGATTGCCGCGCGGATCAAAAGCCAGATTGTCCGGACATGCGAAGCCGCTTTCGCGTCCGCCGGAAATAAAAGTGCTCGCGCGAAATTCGAGGCTGAGCGGGTCGGCGTTTTTTTCTTCAAGTTTTAGGATTGAGCCATACGGTCTGCCGCGCGTCTTGTTGTTGGTGCAGGCCACGAGCACGGCGCGTGACGCAGGATCGATCTCGACGTCTTCGGGACGGTCTTGGGGAGTGGCGCCGACGATTCGGGCCGCTTCGCGAGTGCGCACCAAGCAATCGGTGGCTGTCTTAAAGTTGTTGCGCAAAAGTTCATTGTTTTTAAGAGACAGCGAGAGCCAACGCCCGTTCACCGTGTCGGCGACAAAAAGCTCGCCCTGTTCGAGTGAGCCGGGTTTTGCGGAGATAAATTTATAAATGAATTCATCGTCCGCATCGTCACCCATGTAGACAACGGTTCGTCCATCGCTGGCCACGATGCAAGTGGCACATTCATGGGCGAATCGACCTAACGAAGTTAATTTTTTTGCCTTGCCTGTTTTGGGTTCAACTTCCACCACCCAGCCGTAATGTTCCGGGGGCAATTGAATGTGTTTATCCCAAGACAAATAGCCCTCGGCTGGTTTGACCGAGCGCTTTCCATTGGTGAAAACGGCTTCACCAACAAAGTTCATGTAGTTTTCTTCGCACGTAAGAACCGTCGACCACGGAGTGATCCCACCCGCGCAATTGCCGAAGGTCCCGATGGCGGTCTTTTTACCCGAAACGCTTGCGCCGCCCGCAAACGGAATGGGAGTGAATGCATCCAGGCGTCGGTTGTATTCGGAATTAGGGACGAACTCCCACGCCTGCGCGGAGGGCTTTCTTATGTGGACCAGACTTCCGCCGACCTCTTTGCGCTCAAGCATCACCTGTTTGAGAGTGCGTGGTTGATCCTTGCGCCAGC
>JBEIHA010000462.1:0-1858 GCA_040381635.1 Pseudobdellovibrionaceae bacterium | reverse complement strand
CCTCCCACGCCATCCGTGGAGGATCGATGAACCGAGCAATTACATTTACGTTGATGATGGTTTTTTGCGCGTTTGCCGCCTTCACGGCCGGAAGCTACGTCGCCATCCTTTTTTCTTAGTCAAAAGCGGCGAGCCAAACTCGGGCATCCCCTTTGCTCTACTGTCGTGTCGAACCGGCCTACGCCGGAAGGAGCGATCTAATCATGAAATCCGCGCGCTTTTTCGTCACTAGTGTAATGATCTTGGGCACGGCCGCCTTTTTGGCCTGCACTTCGAAAACCGACAAGCGATCGGTTCACGTCAGCGAAGGCAATCGGCAGATCAAAGTTGCGGCGGCGGTACAAACCGAACTGGCGGCTAAATACAATATGGTGCTTTCGGCCCCGGCCAAATTCGACTGGAATAAATTGAGCAAGAACGAACGACAAGGGGCCAAAGAAAAATTGGCCGAATACGTCAGCGCCGTCACTCGTACTTTTGAAATCGATGCGAAGCAGGGCCTGTACCTGACAAACAAAGAGATCCTGCAGAAAAGTCTAGAGTCAGCGATGGGATTGCAAAAGTCGTTAGAGAATTTTGAACGTGTCTACGGAGAAAACTATGAGCCGAAAAAATCCAAGGATCACGCCTAAACGCGCTTTAGCCTGACGCTCGAGCGAAAGCCGAAGTCCGATCCCGGCATTCCCCAAGAGTAGCGGTATCCGAGGTCTCCGTTCGCATAAAGCGACAGACAGATTTCTTCCCGGAATACCCTCACGTCAGTAGGGTCGTTGAAATTAAAAACGAAACCTTCTTTGGCGCCGAGTTCGGCTTGGCGCCTTGTGAAGACGTGAGCCGTTGTGCCCGGCATGTTGGTGTTGAGGTTGTTCAAGATGAGTTTTTCGTCCCAGGTCGGAGCGATCGTGCTGACTTCTTCATGATAGAGGCTTCCGTCAAAACCCTTCGCCCGGTAATGAATGCGCGCCGCTCGGCCTGCGAGTACGGGTTCGATCGAGAACTCGGCTTGGAATTTTTGGTTTTGGTGATTGATGCCTTCACCGGTGTAGACACCGGTGGCCGCGAGAATTTGTTTTAACGGAGAAAGCTCAGACATGGGCGGAAGCTTAGGCATCCGCCCTCAGGAAATCAAGTTGGTTTAAGCGCCACCCGGGGGCAGAAGATCTCGCTGCGGATTTGAATAGTTGCGCTGACCTTGAATTTGTTTTGTTTGCGAACCCTCGGTTTCGGTAATCACTAGGATGTCTTGCTCTAAGTCAATATTCCAGGACTGAGTAACGCTTTTGTCTTTCCCTTTGTAAGTCAGCTTGATCATCTGTTTGGAACAATCGCCGGTCACTTCGGGCTCTGCACCGGTGACGGTCTGCTTGATCTTGCGCGATTTCCCGTCCATGACGACGACCTCGGTTAGGTCATTGTGCCATAAAGTTAAAAATCCTTCGCGGCGGTCGATCAAGACCAATTGGCCACCTTGCAGTGTCCATGAGCCTTCGGCGGCGGGGCACTCGTCGATCTTTTGCGGGCCGGGTTTCGCTGGTCCGGGCGGCGGGCCCGCACGACGTTTGCCATAAGGACGCATTTGTTGTTCGCAGGCCGACAGGGCAAAGGCCACGGAGACCGTGAGCGCGAGTTGACTGATCCGCTTGATATTCATGTTCGTCCTCCATGACGATGAAACTTTAAAACACAACACGCTGTTTGGAAGATACATGCCACGGCCGCAAAGCCGCCTAAATGCCTTGAGCAAAAGTTCTTTGAAGAGATTTTACGCCTAAGCTGGAAAATGGCACCAGCCCCGTTGCTGATAGCTCCTGTATAGCCTTAATCTGTCGTTTAATGGCCGCAGAAGACCTTAGATGTT
>JBEIHA010000461.1:0-1883 GCA_040381635.1 Pseudobdellovibrionaceae bacterium | reverse complement strand
GGTCAGCATCTCGTTTTTGCGAAGTTCTTCCGAGCCACTGAGGCGGTTTGAGCCTTGTGCCGCTAAAGTGAGTCCCATATGCAGCTGGCCGCGAAAATTATCGAGCATGAGGGATAAGAGTCGAAGTTTGGACGCATTGTTGTCTGCGGTGACCGGGTATTGAACTGTGCGATCACGGACGAAAGATTCCACCTCGAGGGCCTGTAAACGGCGAGTGCGCACGCCTTCCGGACTTCCATCCGTGGCCATCAGTTTCTGACGATCAACGATGTAAATTGGTGCCCGCGCTAAGTGTTGTGTCGAGTCAAGCAGAGCATAGGTGGCCGGGCTTAAAAACTCGCGCGCATTCGCATCTTCAAAGCCACCGCTAATTTCATCCATTGTCGAAGGTGTCACCAGCACTAAGCTGGTTCTGGCGGCATAAGTCTGGGCATTGGCATTGCGCAACTGTTTGAGCAAGGTGGGCACCTTGGCGTCGCGCGGAAATTTTCTTAAATCGATGATGTCCGTCCAGCGCGCGACGTGAGAGCGATCAATCGGATCGTAGTTCGGCTTGTTTAGCGCGGCCATCACTTCGCCCACCAAATCTCCGTCGTCGTTTCCTCTGCGCACAAATTCATTTCGGATTTTTTCGTTATCCTGTGGGTTGACCGTCATATAGAGGATCAGATTTCGAACCGGAACTTTGCTAAAACTCTTACCTTCGCCCAGACGTTTAACCGTGATCAGGCCATCTTTGGCCTCAAAAAGAGCCTCGATGAAGGTCTTAAGTTTTTGCCAAACTTCCTTTGACTGAGTCTTGTGCAAATCGTCGAAGAGCAAAACTCCGCGATGCCCATTGGGCAGTGCCAAGAAGTTCACGATATGCTCGAGCACTTCGTCGATACTTTTCTGACCGGCTTTCGCCTGCTGTTTGTCCGGCGCGATTTCGGGTACCTTGATGATCAAGGCCTGAGCTTCTTCGTCGTTTGGGCGGTCAAAGTCGTATTCTTTGAGCCCCGCGTAACGAATCGTGGTTTCAACCAAGAACGTTTTCCCGGTGGAAGTGTCACCGAAGAAAATCTGTGAGCTGGGAATCTTTCGACCGTTGTCGTTTACCCCTTTGGTCTGAGCCGCGACATTTCGCGCGTTACGCTCTTTCAACTCAATCGCACCTTCGTAGCCGGCCTCGGAAAGTCCGCGGGAAGCCGCGTGCGGATCGCGAAACTTCTGCAAGAAATCGGTCCTCGGTAAGACTTCGAAATTCAAAGGGAGGGGGAATACTTTTGTGTACAAACGTTCTAAGTAAAAGCGATCCAGCATGCGACTGCGTCTCAATTCAGTATCTTCGGTCAGCGCTCGCTTAAGAGTCACGAAAGCACGGGTAAATGCGTCCGTGGGCTCGAGATTCAAATTGCGAGCGATTTGATCCACTCGGCCAACGAAGAGGCCGACGAGCTGGCGGCGGGCCTCCTCTTCAGGAAGCGACTCGTGCTTAAAGCCATAACCCAGGCCCTGGATTTCAGGCCGATTGAAAAGATCCTGCACAAGTCTATTCTTCGCCTCGATGCTGGGGCGCTCAAGTTTGGTGATGGCGAAATGTTTTTCGAAATCCACGAAGCGCGCCTCGAAAGTGGTTTCTTGCTTTAGAACTTCCATTTCTTTTTCGGTGGCTAATATCAACAAAGGAATTTCCGGATTGACCTGGCTTTTGAGCGACCAGTCCTTAGATTTCTTGGGTTGAATCTTTTTGCCTTCGCTAGCGATCAACCACATGGCGTGGGGATTAATTCGGCGGTCGAGTTCGTCGCTTTCGTTTATGGAGCCGTCTGCATTTTCAGTTACCTGAGATTTTTCGATCAAGCTTGAGTTGTTTTGGCCGGTTAAGATGGGGTCGCGCAATT
>JBEIHA010000460.1:0-1891 GCA_040381635.1 Pseudobdellovibrionaceae bacterium | reverse complement strand
CCGGAGGGTCGAGACCGTGGTCTTGCCATTCGAATCGGTCACCGCGGGGCCACACATTTCGCTAGCCGCAAGCATTCCGCCAGTTTTGGTGTTCAGTCCCGCGGGGGCATTGACCTTCGTGGTCGCCGTCGTTGCGTTCTTCGAAGGATCGCAGGCCGTCAAGGCCGCCATAATTAGGGCACACAAAGTGACAAATTTAGGCATAGAAAGACGCATATCCGCACTCCAGAGCTAGAAGCTTGTTTATGCCATCAAATAGAGCAATCCAGGTGCCCGTTACTTTTCAACCGAAAAGCGGCGGCTATTCTGCAAATGGACTTCCCAGGCGATTGATCAGTTCACGCAACTCATCGTTGGCGTCCCGGGCCACGGTTGATGGGTCGTAAACTTGATGTTTTCCGTCGCGCACAACGAGTTTTCCGTCGATCCAAACGTCACGCACATCGCGCCCCGTGCACGAATAAACAAGAGCTGAATAGGGATCAATGACGGTAGCAGCGCTAGGATGATCGCGCTTGACGATGACCACATCCGCACGCTTGCCGATGTCCAGCGAACCGATTTGGTCTTCGGCGCCAAGAACCTGCGCTCCGCCTAAGGTGGCCAATTCAAAGGCGTCGCGCGCGGGCATGGCGGTGGGGCCGAACAAAGGCTTTTGTAAAAGGGCCGCCAGCCGCATTTCCATGAACGGGTCCATCATGTTGTTGCAAGGGGCGCCGTCGGATCCCAGGCCGATCTTCATGCCCTTTTTTCGGTAGGTTTGAATCTTGGCAATACCACTGGCCAGTTTTAAGTTGGAGCTCGGGCAATGCGCTAAGCCCGTGTCGGACTTCACCATGTCGTTGATTTCTGAATTGTCTAAATGAATGCCATGAGCGATCACCGATTTTTTTCGCAAGCAGCCCATTTTTTTTAGGAACTGCACGTTTCTTAAACCCGTGCGCTTCTTTACCAAGGCCACTTCGTGTTTATTTTCGCTGGCGTGCGTGTGAAAGACGAGATCATGTTCCCTTTGAATTTTACCGCATTCCTTTAGGATTTTGTCTGTGCACGAAATCCCGAAACGCGGGCTGATCGCATATTGAAGCAGCGGCGTCTTGCGATGCCAGTCTTTGATCAGCTTTCGCGAGTACGCGAGGCAATCCTCACGCTCGCGATAAAGTGGACCCGACGTGGCCTTCATGTCCATAAGGCAGTTGCCGCCCCAGTAGCGAATGCCAGATTTTTCTGCTTCTTCGAACACGATTTCGTGCAAGCGCACGGTGCCCATGTCAAGAATCGACGTGGTTCCCGAAAGCTGCATTTCCAGCAAACCAATTTGCGCGGAGGCGCGGATGGATTTCGCATCGTGCGCGTTCTCCATTGGCCAGATTTTTTCCTTCAACCAGTCCAGCAGTTCTAGATCGTCGGCGAGGCCGCGAAAAAGAGTTTGCACCAAATGCGTGTGTACCTGCACCAACCCCGGAATCACGAAACATTCGCTAGCATCAATCAGCTGTTCATTTTTTTCAGATTTTAGATCATTGCCGATCTCAACGATAACGCCATTCTTCAATCGAAGGTCCGCATGGCGAACCTCCCGCCGAGCATTCATGGTCACCAGACAACCGCTACGAATCAAAAAGGTACCTGGTTTCTTAAGCGGGCCACGCGGCGTCATAGAGATGATTTTACCTTCGCCGTAAAATCCACCAGCGCCTTCGCGAATTTACTCTCCACTCTTTCGGCGACTTCTTTCACTTCTTCGTGCGAGAGCTTCACTTTCGAAAGTCCGGTCCCTAAGTTGGTGATGCAACTGACGCCCGCGATTTTCATCCCGGCGTGGCGTGCAGCCATGACTTCGGCGACCGTCGACATTCCGACGCTGCCGCCGCCCATCTTTCAGAAAAAT
>JBEIHA010000459.1:0-1896 GCA_040381635.1 Pseudobdellovibrionaceae bacterium | reverse complement strand
GTGGGGTCGAGCGCCGCGACCGAGATCACATTGTCCACTTGGTAGCTGGCGGGATATTCCGGGGACGCGTCGTTGTCATTGCCGTTGTTACCAGCCGCGGCCAAGAAGAGAATGCCGGCTTCTTTGGCGCGCACGATGGAATCCATCAGCGCTTGGCTGAATCCGCCGCCGCCCCAAGAGTTATTCATCAAGTGAACACGCATGGCGACCGCGTAGTCGATCGACTTAATGGCGTCGGCCAACGTGCCGCCACCATCATCACCTAGGAAGCGGATCGGAAGAATCGTTACGTTCCAAGCCACGCCGACGATACCAACGCCGTCATTACCCGTGGCACCGATCGTTCCGGCGACGTGTGTTCCGTGACCGAAGACGTCCATCGGATTTCCATCTTTACCTACGAAATCACAACCGTGAAAGTCGTCGACGCAGCCGTTGCCATCATCATCCACATTGGCCTGACCGCTCAACTCGGTTTCGTTTCTATAAATATTGGGAAGCAATTCCGGATTGCTCCAGTTCACCCCGGTGTCGATCACGGCAACGATCACATCTTTGCTTCCGGTTTCCATCATCCACGCTTTACGTGCGTCGATGTCGATTCCTGCCTTGCCCGTGAAGGTGCCAGAATCTCCGCTGACTTGCTGGCCCGAATTGATCATTCCCCATAGGCGCCCAAGGTCGGGATCATTGGGTAAATTGGGCGTGCCGCCGTTGGTTCTATATACAAAGTTGGGCTCGACATATTCCACCAGCGGATTGTTCGCGAGTGTGTTGATCACTGAAGATTGAGTTTCAATGATCGGTCGCTGAACAAGAACAACGGCGCCTTTTTCTGAAACCGTTTCTTTTACGGTGGCGTTCAGTGTGCGCGAGAGGAGCGATACACTCATCGTGTTCGCGGCATCTTTTAGTTTCGCCGAATCTCTTAGTTTCACTATATATTCGCCCGGAACGGCCGGAAAATCTTTGGCCTGGGCGTTCATTACGAAAAGTGCGGAAAGGGCTATAGCCACCCCATAGAGTCGTCCCTGAATCATGGTTCCCCCGGCTCGTCATTGAGCCAATGTTAAATTTTTTGGAGGTCACCAGAAATTCAAATCCGTGAACTTAGCCTGCCGAATCCTTCAGCATTTCATTGGCCCCGTGCCTACCAGTTCCAAAATGGTACCAACTTGCAGATGGGGCGCAATGTATTTCTAATTATTGCCGGCTTTAAGGATCTCGGGATCAAAAGAAAGTTGCGAGGGCTGTTCGGTTTTGACCTCGGCTTTTGTTTTTTGTTCGGAGAATAACTCGCGATTCTGTTGAGTTGAGCGGTCGGACGCCAGAATCAAGTGCTTAAAAAATGCCCTCTGTACTTCGTCGGATGAGTCTTTTTTGAAGCCCAATTCCTTAAATAGCTCAGCCATTTTCTTCACAGAAACTCCTACTAATGAGGTCTTTTCGGCAGAATTTGGGGCTCAATGATGTGAATTCGGGATGAAACGCCCTAAACAGACGCTATGAAGAAGACCGCTTGAGATGAAATATTGGGAAATACTGCACCAAATTCAGGACAAACGTCTGGTCCTGCGTAGCGTTAGAGCTCGCTGATGTGGATAACTCTGTGGGTTAATGTTCATAAGTCGCTATAGGTGGCTTGGGCTAAGGTCCAGAACACTAGATATAGGGGTGCTGTCGAAATAAAGGGCAGTTATCCGTCGGCTTATTTTAGCGATGTTCGCTTTCATGTTCTCCAACAGATTCTGAATTGGTTAGATTTGCCGATGCGCCATTTCCATCTCCGATTTTTCTTACTTTATTTCGGAGGCTTCTTCGCGGTGCTGATCTTGCTTCGTATGATGTTGGCTTTGACCGAGCCGCTCGTTCCTGGAAACAATCGGTGGGTTAAAG
>JBEIHA010000458.1:0-1929 GCA_040381635.1 Pseudobdellovibrionaceae bacterium | reverse complement strand
CATTTTCCCTGGCCTGTGAAAGTGCATCGGGAGTGAGTGAAGACCTTACGGCCGCCTCCGAAGTCGCGGCGGCCCTTGGCCTTGAGTTCCATGCGATCAAAAGGGAACGTAGCGTTGATATCAACAAGGTCGACGCGCTGCTAATGAAGTGTCAGGACTGGCGCGATTTCAATGTGCATTGTGCTTGGCTCAATGACGAAATGGCTCTCGAAGCAGCCAAGCTTTTTCCCAATAAGAAGTTAGTCTTTTTAACTGGCGATATGATGAATGAGTACGTGGCGGATTATACGCCGGTCGAATTCAAGGGAAAGACCTATTATCCCCAGCCGAAAGTGTCTCGTGACCGCCTGCGCCGCTTCTATGTTTTCGGTTTGGATTCTAGCGACCGCGAAGTCGGTGTCTTTCATTCACATGGTATCGCGACGGTTCAGCCGTACTCGGCCCTTGCGGAAGCTTATTTGACCGTGCCCGAGTCTTTGATTGAGCGCAAAGACTGTAAAGAAATTTTAAACTTGCCGCTCATCAAAGAGGCCGGTGTTGCCGATCTCATAGTTAAGACTAAGGTCAGAGCGCAGGTCGGTGGTAAAGACGGTGGGACTTTAGGGCTCTTCCACGACAATGACATCACTGAAGATGAGCTAATGAAGCATTGGAGCCGAATTTTTGCCCCGATGTCTAAAGACGGCACCGTAAAACCATTAATTTTCTCCGGGCGTTATCGGAGTGAGTGAGAATCGAATATGTGCGGAATAAGCGGAATTGTGAAAAAAAAAGCGAGCGAGCGTGATCTTGATATCATGCTCGCGGCCATTTCTCACCGCGGGCCCGATGAGTTCGGAACGTACGTTGATGACGACGCGGCCATAGGCACGGCTCGTCTTTCGATCGTCGATCTTAGTCATGGCCAACAGCCTATCCGGGATGAAGCCACGGGCGTGACCATTGCCTTTAACGGTGAAATTTTCAATTACATTGAACTACGCGAAGAGCTGATTGCCAAAGGCCACCGGTTCCTAACGAATTCCGACACCGAAGTCGCGTTACGAATGTATCTCGAACACAGTGATTCTTTTGCAGAGAACCTCAATGGCCAGTTCGCCATCGCGATTTGGGAGCCCGGCAAGAAAAAGCTAGTGCTCGCACGCGATCGCTTTGGCATTGCGCCCCTTTTCTACCATCAAGGTAGGGAAGAGTTTATATTTAGCTCGGAAATCAAGTCACTGCTTACGAATCCGAATATCGAGAAGCGTATCAATCCGCGTGCGCTCGATCAGATTTTCACGTTTTGGACGACGATCGGAGCCCACACCGCGCTCGAAAATATTCACGAGTTGCCACCTGGAAACATCTTGGTCAAAACTCCGGAAGGTACGCGCATTTCACCGTATTGGACCTGGCAGTTTCCCGAACAGGTGACTACGACATCCCTCTCGTTTGCGGATGCGCAAGAGGCCCTCGTCGAGGAACTTTGTCGATCCATCGAAATCCGGTTTCGCGCCGACGTTGAAGTTGGGGCCTACCTGAGCGGCGGTCTGGACTCGTCCGTTATTGTGGCTTTGGCCTGTGGGCCGCTGAAACATAAGCTAAGAACGTTTTCTGTTGAGTTTGCTGAGAAGAGCTATGACGAGAGCAAGTATCAGCAAATCGTCTCAAAGCTTTATGAGACTAAGCACAAAGCTGTACTTTTTCGTGAAGAAGACGTCGACGGGCGTTTTGAAGATGTGATCCGTCACACAGAAAACCCGTTGTTTCGCACGGCGCCCGCGCCATTAAGTATGCTTTCAGAAAAAGTGCGCGAGGACGGATTGAAGGTCATTCTAACCGGTGAGGGCTCCGACGAGTTGCTTCTGGGTTATGATATTTTTCGCGAAACAAAAATTCGCAGGTTCGCGGGGCGGTTTCCTTCGTCACAGGTCCGGCCCCAACTAT
>JBEIHA010000457.1:0-1934 GCA_040381635.1 Pseudobdellovibrionaceae bacterium | reverse complement strand
CCTATTCAATCGATGACCATCACCACCGCCGACGTGGATCACACTTTGGGTTTGATCTTGCTGCGTGAATCGCAACATCTGAAGGTTCAGTCCTCTCAGTTTGTAAAAACGGCACTGCTTGAAGGCAATGCTTATTTTGGCATGCTTCAACAGACCTCGACGCAAGTGGATTGGCGTGCGGTTGGCGACAAAGACAAGTTTGAATTTCTGAATTCCGACGGGGAATCCAGCGGACTAAGTGCGCAGGTTGTGGCGCTCGAAGGGTCGGCTCCGTTTTGGGCGAAGAAACTTTATCCCGATCCAGAAATGCCGGTCATGGGTTTGGTGATCGAAGGCCATCGTGGCGGGCGCTTAGGATATTTTCCCTGCGTGGCCAAGGTGGACGCTGAACTTTTAGCTTTGCTTGAAACCTGCGACGCGATTTTCTTCGACGGCACATTTTGGACTGACGATGAAATTCAAGCCGTGAAAGGTGGCCAGCGTTCGGGCAAAGATATGGGCCATGTCTCGATATCAGGGCCTGAGGGATCCTTGGCCTTGCTTAAAAGGCTATCAGCTAAACAAAAGAAATATTATATCCACATCAATAACACGAATCCCACTTTGAATGAAAATGGTCCGGAATACGCGCGACTGAAAGACGCGGGTTGGGAGCTGGCGTACGACGGTTTGGAGTTCGATTTATGAATGATTTGATGACGCCTCAAGAATTGACGGTCCGCCTACAAGAAACCGGCAAGCGTCTTTATCATCACCAGCATCCGTTTCATTTGCTTATGCACCAGGGAAAGCTCACCCCCGCGCAAATGCAGGCCTGGGCTTTGAATCGCTATTATTACCAAAAAGTCATTCCACAAAAAGACGCCATCATTCTGTCGCGGTCCGACGATATGGAATTTCGCCGCGCTTGGCGCAAACGGATCGAAGATCACGACGGGCACAAAAGTGATCGCGGAGGCCTTGAGAAATGGATTTCTCTGGCCGAAGCCCCCGGTGTTGCGCGCGAAGAAGTTGTTTCCCAGCGCTGGGTTTTGCCTTCGGTAAAATTCGCAGTCGACGCCTATCTGCAATTTGTGCGCGAGCGAACGCATCTGGAAGCCGTCGCTTCCTCGCTGACCGAACTCTTTTCGGCCGATCTGATCGCGGTGCGCATAAAGCACTTAAATGAATTGTATCCGTGGATCACTTCGGGCCTTGATTATTTTCAAGCCCGTCTGACCCAGGCGCCCGAAGACGTGACCTTCGCGCTGGATTATATCTACAAGACCGCTCGCACTCGCGAAGAGCAGGAGAACTGCATCCGTGCACTGGAAACCAAGTGCCGCATCCTTTGGGCGCAACTCGATGCCATTCATTACGCCTATGTTAGTCCAAAGCTTCCACCGCCGGGGTTTGAACGTGATTGAAGATCAAAAGCCGGTGCTTGCGCGCGGATGTCGTTTGCGTGAAGTCGAAGGTCAGCAACCAACGCTGCAAATTCCTGAAGGCCAAATCAAGATGACCGGATCGGGTCTTGAAATCATAAAGCTTTGCGACGGCGAAAGAACGGTTGCGCAAATCGTTCACTTGCTCACCGAGAAATACGCCACCGCACCAAAAGAAAAAATTCAGCAAGAGACCTTGTCCTTTCTTAAGCGATTGAACGAACGCGCGGTTTTGATTTTTCAATGATCCAAGGTCCACTTTCCCTTATTGCTGAACTGACCCACGCTTGCCCGCTGAAGTGATTGTATTGTTCGAATCCAATCAACCTCGCCGCGCGCGGTGGCGAAATCTCAACCGCTGAATGGACCCGCGTGATCAAAGAGGCCGCAAGCCTCGGTGTCTCGCAAATCAGCTTTACCGGCGGCGAACCTTGTTTAAGACCAGATCTGCCCGAACTGATCAAGGCCGCGGTAAAGAATGGGCTTTACGTTAATCTGATCACTTCAGGG
>JBEIHA010000456.1:0-2002 GCA_040381635.1 Pseudobdellovibrionaceae bacterium | reverse complement strand
TAAAAACATCGAGCGTCTGTATAAGTTCAAAACCACAATGAATCAATCGGTAACCAGTGGAACCACTTCGGCTTCGATCTGGATGTACTACAAGCTTTCGCTCTACCTCGACACTTTGGTCGAAGTCCCGGTCGCGGTCTTAAGAACCGTCGACAAAGATATCTTATCTAAGCGCGTGGCTTCGCGTGCGCGCGGGATGGGGGCCATGAATCGCTCGGCCTGGGATTGGATCACGCGGAGTGCGGCGAATCCCTCGTCCTATGTTCCTACGGATGATCTGTTCACGGCGGATCGTCAGCAGTTCTACGGAACTTTGCTGGATGATAAAGGCGCGCGCTATGGGGTCGAGATCAACGGTCCTCGCCGGGCCGCTTGGGGTGCCCCGCAGTCGGTGGAGTTTCAGACCACCCCGGCGTTCAGCGCTCTGCGCACAGATGCTCCGTTAAACGATGTCGTACGAGCCGCAAGATATCCCGCTGTTCAAATGGTTTATTGGATGCGCGAACTTTCCGAGATCGCGGTGATGGATCATATCTTTTCGCAGCAGGATCGCGTCGGTAATATTGATTTCGTCTGGAAATGGTATTGGGTGGACGCTGAAGGTAAGATCCAAGATCGCCGCGTGAAGACCAAAGTTGGTCGTGACAAGATCAATCAGATCGAGATGCCCGACGATATAAAAGCATTCAAGCCCGTCTTGTTGCAGCGTACATGGATCGGTGACAATGACGCGGGAATGGCTCGTCGCTACGCTAATTTCGCTAAAAAAACCAATATGGTGGCCAACCTCCGGCACTTCAACGCGAAGGTGTATAAGAATCTGCAGGCTCTCGCTCGGGACTTACAAATGAATGGTCCCATGGCGAAAAATCTGAAGAGCAATTACGGCTTAAATGCGGGTCAATATAAATTGTTGAGTGAGAACACAATCGAAGTCGCTACGATTTTGCGCAACAACTGCGTGGAGGGTAAGCTGCGCTTTGATTTGAATCAGGGTGATTTTTTGAAGGGTCAGCCGACACTTGAAAAAGTCAGCTGCGATGGCAATTGATTGATGAAAGCGTTGGTCATTTCATTATCCTTACTTCTGACCGTCCCCGCATGGGGTGCGGAAGGATTTCGCCAAGCGGAAGAAAGCGATAACTTATCCCAATTCATTCGCAGCAATGCACGGCACTACTGGAATTTCATGCGTTCCGAAGCCGATCTTTCTGTTTTGAAAGCCTATCTTGCCCATGTGGGTGTGGTCGCGGGTGATCCGCATTTAGGAAACTTCGCGCCTCTCCCTTTACTTGGCAGGAGTGGCCGCCGAAATATGGAATTCGTAAACGTGGATTTCGATGATGCCGGGCGAGCGCCTTTTGTATTGGACTTCGTTCGCTTCGTTATCGCCGTGGAGGCCACGTTTCCTGAAACGAAGAAACGCAGTTTGGAAGCGGCCTACATTCAGGGGCTCACTGGCAAAGCGATGTCGCCGCCTTCATCTCTGGCGGAGATCATGAATGTCTCCGTGTCGGAATATGATCAATTGGTTGAAGATCATGTGCAGAAAAACACCGATCGCGACGGTTTTTTATTTGAAGCGGGAAAAATCGAACCCTATCGCGGACCCGTCACCCGCGATGAAATCGCAAAAGTCTTCGCACGTAAAAAGGTTTTAGACTTTGCACGCCGACCCAAAGAACGGGGCGGGAGTGCCGAAGGATTGCGTATTTGGGTGTTGGTCGAAGAAAGTTCGGGCTTACGTCGAATTGTGGAGTTGAAGGAATACGCGGCTCCGGGCGTAAGTCTCTACCAAAAGCAGCCTGCATTGGATGTGTGGTTGCGTGAAGTACGCGAAGTTTTTTGGCCAGGTTTGGATGGATCGAGCTATGACCTAGTGGAAATTGGCGGAAGGACCTTTTGGATTCGCCCTAAGGGCGCGGGCCTAGTTGATATTCCTTATTCAAGTAAGAAGCGCAAGAAGATCATCTTTGCCTCGGACCTGGCGAGTTTCGACGCC
>JBEIHA010000455.1:0-2028 GCA_040381635.1 Pseudobdellovibrionaceae bacterium | reverse complement strand
GGGTTGAAGAAAGTTACGAAGAAATATTACGTGGAATTAAAGGTGTAAAATACATTCAAAAGGACAAATACAATAGAGAAATTGGTTCTTTCAAAGAAGGAAAATACGATACTATTGCCGTGCAGGGAGAAGACATCAATCTAAGTATTGATGCTGAAATTCAGAAATACGGTAAAGATATTCCGTGCGCTTTAATTCGGCTTCCGAGATCGCTCCTTTTTTTGCACTCTCCGTGGCACGCCGGAATCTGTTTCGGAGCTGGTCGCGCTCTAATGTTTTTCGCTGCGCCCGTCCCAATACATCGGTGTAGCTAGAGAATTGATCGAATTGCGCCCGTTCATAAAGTAATGATTCGAAGCCGATCTTCGGTTGGTCAGCGGCGTAAACGGGTTCAAACTCAGATGTCGAGGAGTTGGCTACGGAAAGGCAAAGAAGAACAAACAATGAAATCCATTTCAAAGGCGGCCTCCCGGTGGCTAGGGTGTAAATCAACAACAAGTCTTAGACTAGGGCTGTGTGGGCACAAGGGGAATTCTGTGTACTGCAATATCGATTCGCATTCCAGACTAAGGGCTGGCTTCGAACGGGATGGGTTGAGTCCTTACCCGCGGCGCCGCGGGTAGAATTGAGGCGAGTCGGCGCTATTGAAGTGCACCTTCCGAAATCCAAGCCGTGATTTCGGATTCTATGAGTTTGCACTCCTCATTCCATCTGATCTTCGAGCAGGATATTGAGGAAGCTTTGATGCGATCAATCAGTGCGTCGCCTTCAGGGACGCGCTGATTTTTACGACCGTCAAGGTACGCTTTCATTTCATCGAGCTGCCACATCCACTGGACTAATGCGAAAGATTTGATGGAAATGGGGTCTTTCTGTAGTTGTTGAATCAGTGAAAAAATCTCTTTTCCGCGCGGCCCAAATCCAGCTTGAAACACCATGGCGGCAAGTTGAAACGCCGGATCGTCATTAAGATTTTCTCGTTGTTCGTAATTGCCCTTCCAATAGTCTTTCTGTCGCTGAAGTAAGCCACCGAGTTGCTCGCAATCTAACTTGCATAGGTTCACCACGGTGACCGGTGCACTGAGAAGAGAATTGATCTTCACAAGAAAGTTTTCGGCCGCAGATGCCTTAGAATCGACTGAAGTGACGTTATCATGAGCTGCGACCTGGTCGACCTCTTCGGGTCGTGATTTGGTTTGGCCTATGCCCAGGCTTTGTGTTGTTCTTTCGACGACTTCAATCTTCGATTTTGATCTTGAAGCTTTTGCGGACGGCAAGCCGTAATTGAACAACACCGCCACTAAAACCAAGACTCCTAAAAAGGTCAAAGCGAAAAAAGAAGCCGCTATTTTGATGGATAAAATAACGAATCGCCGCATATCCCACCCGTCCTAAAAACGCATACCCAATTTCAGCGAATAAACCGCATCCCGATACCGATCCACTTGGGCTGCGGCGAAGAGATTTTCGTAATGCAAAGAAAGCCCTACCACGGTGTGAGTTTCACGAACCGCGTTTGAAACCGTACGATTGCTTAAATTCAATTCGGGGTCGGTGCCATCGACACGGCAGTCTTCGGCGCAGGCGCCGCCGCTGGTGGCGCCGATGAAAGTTCCGCGCGCTTCGACCACGCCGCCGCCGAAATACAGTGCGAAGTTGTCAACGTTGACTCCCGCCATAAGTTCCGCGCCTACGTTGCGGTTCATAAATGAATCGCTAAAGTTCAATTGATTGTAATGCAACATGGCCGACAGATTGATTGGTAAGAACTGGGCTTGGTAAAATGACCAGCGCAGGAATCCACCGTGGTCGCTCACCCGCTCAGGGCCCGTTGGTGGGATAAACGAAAAGAATACGTCGACATCGCTGTATAAACCTTTGCCGTCGCTCAGTCTGATAGAAAAAGAAAAATGGATTAAGCTTACGCGGGGATTGAATGATAAGGATATAAGAAAAGCGGCTCATCATTGGGAGCAAAGCGGTGAATTTCCAACCGAACTCCGACATCCAACCAACACCTGCCACCCT
>JBEIHA010000454.1:0-2031 GCA_040381635.1 Pseudobdellovibrionaceae bacterium | reverse complement strand
AGCGATCGATTATATTTGGGCCGGAGTCGAACAATTCTTTCTAACTTTTCTTGCAGAGACATGGTTTTTGAACCAGGCAGAGCTAGAGAAAATTGCGCTTTCGGACGACGTCTATGGCCTGATAATGAGGAGAATCGACAACGCTTCTGCCGAGAGCAAGCTCTTTCTGCAGTTCGCGGCGCTGTATGGGAACTCGTTTAACCACCCGGATATTGCGGTGGTCTCTGGTTTGAGCGACCAAGAGGCCCGCGAGATACTCGAAAATTGCCACAACCTTGCGCTTATCGAAAAGCTAGGGGAGTCGCGATGGAAATTCGTTCACGATAAGATTCCAGAGTCTCTTTTAAGTTCAGTCGAAGAGGATCGCAAAAAGCTAATGAGCGATCAGCTAGCGCTTCATCTCTTTTCTAAAACGCAGATGCTGGATGAGGAAGTCTTCATCGCCGCGCGCCGATTTGCTTCAGGTAATCTAGAGAAGCATGCAGATCAAGCGGTGCTAGCGCATATTGCCGCCGGGAACTTGGTCTTTGGCAGCTTTGCCTACAAAGACGCCTACCCATTCTTCAAGTTGGCGTTCGATCTTTTTCAAAAAACTAAACACTCTGTGGAAATGAAGGCAGATATAGCGCAAAAGTTGGCCATAAGCGCAACGATGTATGGCGACGGTGAACTAGCCCGATCATGCATTGATCTTTACGTTCGCCTGGCAAAAACCGATCGTGATCGTATTCATGGTCTGGCGGTCAAGGTTTGGATACTAGAGTCGACCAGTCAGTTGATTTCCGCCTGGGAGCACTTCCGGATCGTCAGCAATATGATAGGTAAGCCGCATCCTTCCTTCTTACATTGGAAGTTTGTCACGCTGGCCTATCTGTGGACCTTAAGCTTAATCCTGCAATTTATCCCCATTCGCATTCCGGTGGGATGGTACTTCAAAGAAGAGTCCGTCGACATGAACAGGATCGCGAACCTTTACCGCGACATCTTTGCCAACTGCGAGCAGCGTTTGAAGGTTCTTGATTATTCCATTGTTGCTTTTCGATTGTTGGTGATGGGGCAGTTGGTGGGCGGATCCAAGGAGCGGGCCCTTGGTTACACGTTTGTGGGACTGGTCTATTCGATTTTTGGATTGCGCCGAATTTCTTCAACCTATTTTGCAAGAGCCCAGCAGATGGCCGCGCAACTTAACGACCCGACCGTGATGGCCACCTGCCAAATGCGGAAACTCATCGGATCGGTGATGAGCGGCGAGCTCAACGACTATTCGAAAGAGTACGAAGAAAAAAAGGCGTTCTTCCAAAAATATCTTTCGCCGGTTGAAATGTTCCGGTTGACCCACTTCTCGGCATACCAGAACGGACAAAAAGGATTCCACCACGAAGCGGCGGCACAGTACGTAAGCTTAATCGATTCCATCGATCGCAAAAGCTTCTTTATACCAGAGCACTTTATGTCCCCGATTTTGAATCAAGCTTGGTCACACCTGGAACTTGCCGGGCGATCTAATGAATCCCAGCGATTTAAGAAATTAGGTATGGCGAAATGCAGTGAATTTCGCTTTTGCCCTGGAACCGGCCGCTCTCTGGCGGCCGCAGAGATCTCCGTTCGGCACATCAGCGAAGACACCGACAATGTGACAGAAGAATTGGTTGCTTGGTGGGGCCGCGGGGGCGCCAAGATCGGTGACCACCGCATATTGAACACGGCAACACAAATGGTTTCACTTCGTCTTCTTCAGTTCGAGCGCGCCGAAGGATTTGAAAGAAAGTTTAGCACTCGCCGCGAGCTGAAGCGATGCTTAAGACAACTTTTTCTGACGACGTACGGCCCCGTTTACCGGGTCAATTACTATTTCCTCAAGGGCAGTTACAATCGCGCCATCAAGAATCATGTGATCGCCGAACTCTATTTCAAAAAGGCCGAAAAACTTGCGGCCCAGACCGGATCGCTTCGCATCTTGTATTTAATCCAGCGCGAACGCGCAAGAATCTACCGGGATCAGGGGCGCGCAGAACTGATGAAAGTGTGTTT
>JBEIHA010000453.1:0-2053 GCA_040381635.1 Pseudobdellovibrionaceae bacterium | reverse complement strand
GGCTTTTTAGCTTCAACAATCCACGCGGCGCTTGCGAGTCTTGCAATGGCTTAGGTACTTTGGATTTCCAAGAAGTGCAGCAAGAGGTTTCCGGGTACGGTGGGCCTGGCGAAAGTCGGCGCAATCTCATCACCACCAAGTTTTACTATAAAAACAAAAAAGTTCAGGCCGATTCGGACGACGAAGATGAAGAAGACGGAGTGGACGAATACAAGCTGCGGGTGTGTTCGGCTTGCGAAGGTTCGCGCTTAAATGCAAACGCCCGCAACGTTCTTATGGATGGTCGAAATATCACCGACCTGTCGAATTTGCCGGCAAGCGATTTTTTGAAGTGGATGGCGGGGCTAAAGCTTCAGCCCAAGCAGCAAATGATCGGCGAAAAAATCTTAGAACAGATTTCAAGTCGCATGACCTATTTGGACCGGGTCGGGGCAGGTTACTTAAGCTTGTCGCGTCCGACCCGCACTTTGTCTGGCGGTGAAGCTCAGCGCATTCGTCTGGCGACGCAAGTGGGTTCGGGGTTGGTCGGCGTGCTTTATGTTTTGGACGAACCATCGATCGGTCTTCATCCGCGCGATCATCATCGTTTGCTCCAGATGATTCAAGAGATCCGCGACCGCGGCAACACCGTCTTGATGGTCGAGCACGATGAAGAAACCATCCGCATGGCTGATCACTTGATCGATATGGGTCCGCGCGCAGGCCGCTTGGGCGGACACGTAATGGCCATTGGGCATCCGCAAAATTTGATTCACGATCTGAATTCCCTGACCGGCCAATATCTTTCGGGGGTGAAGAAGATCGCCATTCCCAAAGAACGCCGCGCCGGCACCGGAGAAGTGCTTAAGCTCGAAGGTGCGACCGGAAATAATTTGAAAGACGTCACTTTAGAAATCCCCTTAGGAACTTTGACCGCAGTCACTGGGGTTTCGGGTTCGGGCAAATCGACTTTGATCATCGATACGCTTTACCGCCATCTGGCGCGCGAATTCAACGATTCATCCTTACAGCCGGCACCATTTAAAAAAATCAGCGGCACCGAACATCTAGATAAAATCATCGAGATCAACCAAAAGCCCATCGGTCGAACACCACGCTCTGTGCCGGCGACCTACGTCGGACTATTCCCCATGATTCGCGATCTGTTTTCGGCCTTGCCCGAAGCCAAGGTGCGTGGGTTCAAACCAGGTCAGTTTAGCTTCAACGTCAAAGGCGGACGCTGCGAAACCTGCCGCGGCGGCGGCCAAGTGCGGGTGGAGATGCACTTTCTCTCCGACGTTTTTGTGAAATGCGAAGTCTGCCAGGGGCGCAGGTACAATCGCGAAATCCTGAACGTTAAGTTCAAAGAGAAATCGATCGCCGACGTTTTAGAAATGACGGTCGAAGAGGCCTTTGAATTTTTTAAGAACAACCGCCATATCGCGCGCAAACTCGAAACTCTGCACCGGGTGGGATTGGATTACATTTCTTTGGGTCAAAGCTCGACGACGTTGTCGGGTGGTGAAGCGCAGCGGGTGAAGCTTTCGCGCGAGCTTTCCAAGCGCGACACGGGCAAGACTTTATATATTTTGGACGAGCCCACGACAGGCCTTCATTTCGAAGATGTAGCCAAATTGGTCGATCTACTGCAGCAGCTCGCCACCCACGGCAACACGGTTTTGGTGATCGAGCATCACTTGGACGTGATCAAAACCGCCGACCACGTGATTGATCTTGGGCCCGAAGGCGGAACGGGTGGCGGTCATATTGTGGCCGCGGGCCCACCGGAATTGGTGGCCAAGAATAAATCCAGTATTACGGGTGAGTATTTAAGGCCGTTTTTTGTTTAAGCTGCCCCTCTTGTCTGGATTTCACAGCATTGGGGGCCAGTTCTTATCTGAATACACCGTCTCAAAATCCAATATACAGTCGTCGCAGCCAAGATCCGATAACAATCTATGCGGTTTTTTCGAAATTTACCTCGTTGGTCATTTGTCGCAGCGGTAGTGGTTTCGGCGGGGTGCTACGGTGGCGGTCGTCTCAATTTGGAAAGCTCGGGCGATCCGGACGATTC
>JBEIHA010000452.1:0-2062 GCA_040381635.1 Pseudobdellovibrionaceae bacterium | reverse complement strand
GATTGGGAAAGCCTACCCACAGCTCAGGATTGGCAAGATGACCAACGTTTTCTAGCTGCCCTCGATTACTTGCTTAGCCAAGCTTTCACGCACACCCTATGGCGAGACAGCTATCCCATAGCGATCAATTTAGCATCCATCCTGCCCGGCGGCTACCATCTCTATATCGATCATGAAACTGGACATACTCAATTTATTTACAAAGTCGGCCATGCGGCTTCGGATCTTCCTCTGTTAACGCTGAACTCGACCGTGCCACGGGAATTGCGCGACATGATGGAATGGGCTTTCTTCGAGACCTACGCGGATATTGATTCGCGGGGCTTCGTGCGCATGCGTTGGCCTGTTTTTCAAAATGGAAAAGTGAGCTTTGTCGCACCCAATGCAATGCCCTACTTCTCTAACGAACAGTTCGGGGCGAATTTTATTAGCGGTGGGCGCGACACCTTCTGGCGGGAGGTTTACTATAGACTCAACCCACGTGCAGACTTCGACTTGATTGCACAAAAGGTGGTTCAACAGGTCGTGGATCAATTCAAAGCACGTGTTCCCGTAGTTGATCGCGGATATCAAGAATGTTCTTTAAGTCCCTGCTTACCCGGTACGCTAAGATACGACGCCTGGAGCACGCCTTCCCGCGACCATCGGATCGGTGAAACGATCGCCATTTTTGATTCACTAAGTTCGATGATCACTTCGTGGTCCGCCGTCGGACGAATCATGAGAACACCCATCCTGGTATGGGACGGCTATCAATACAATGGTGCGGATTTTATGTCGAAGTGGCGAGCCGTGCAGTTCACCAGCGATCCGAACGATACACCCCCTGTGCGCTGGGGCATTGATTAAACTACCTTAAGAGATTGGCAAGCACGGGGGCCTTTGGCCCATCGCGTTTCACCGTCCGCCACTTCGATTGAGGGACGCTAAAAAGTGAATAGACGGTGTTGATCACCGACGCCATGTTTAAGTAATTGTCCGCGTCGAAAACCGCGGGCAGGTCCTGCCGGGGACGGTATGTCTGAAAATCGAACGGCTTCCCCATAAATTTAATGCCGCCGGGATCGATCGATTTGTGGGTCGGTGATAACTTTTCACCAGGCGTTCGCCAGTCGGACTCCCCGACCACGAGGCCGGGCTTGATCCCCTTGCCGCCGATCAAAATGGAATTATTCAAGCTGTTGTGATCCGTGCCCGTTTGATCGAGCGGCAGGCCTGGTTGGCGCAGTGTTCGACCGAATTCCGAAGCGAACATCACGGTGGTCACATCGATCAAACTACGGGAATCGTCATAAGGAGTATTGGCCAGGAGCTCGAAAACTTTCTTTACGGTTTCGGCCACTCCACCGTACATTTCCACTTGATGTTTCGCGAGAGAAGCAGCGTGAACGTCCAGGTGGTCTCTGGGGGCGTTGATTTCTAGGACCGCTGATCCGCAGATTCCCTCTTTGAAGAATCCAGCCATCATTTCGATAAAGGCTTGCTCGGGATCGATACTGGGCGAAGGTTTGGCCAGTTTCAATTTTTCGAGCTTGCGCGCGAGATCGGGTGAATGCGCGTAAGCTTCGCGCATTTGGCGACTGGCCTTAGACAAATAGCCCTCTCCGTATCCCAAAGCTTCAAAACGCGAATCCATCTGAGTCATCACCGCATGCCGAGGATCCATGGGACGGGATTTCTTTATGGAGTCGATCAGATTGTAAGCGGAATCGGGCGAGAGCGGAATAGACTTGCCACCGTTGGTTTGATCCAGCGCAAATCCCGAAATCTGAATGGCATCGAGTGGCCTCGGGGTATAACCGTTTTTTTCACGGACATTCAAGTGAGGGATAAAGCATTCGCCGCCGAAGGGATTGCCCGTATACAGGAAGTTCACGTTCTGCAAGTGGCCATCAAATGCCGTGGTCATATGTACGCCGTTGACGATAGAAAATCGCTGCCGGATGGGTTCAAGTTTACGAGCCATCGAGGTGGCCAAGCACTGCCCGCCATTGTCGCCCCGCCAAACTTTTGGATCTTCTTTCAGGTAGGCGTGGGTGATGCCTGCCGCCTGCATTTCAAG
>JBEIHA010000451.1:0-2092 GCA_040381635.1 Pseudobdellovibrionaceae bacterium | reverse complement strand
GCGCAAGACTTGACCCCGCAGCTGCGCGCCGTTCATCATAGGTTGTGCAAAAGATAAAATTTTTTCTTAGTGCGATCCTCGTTGGCTCCCTGATTCCTGCAGCAGCCTACGGACGAGAATCTCGGTATTCCGAAGAACATGCGGACATCAAGAAAACCGCTCTCGAATTTGAAGCCCGTCTTCAATTGGCCTGCGAAGCTTCGATCCGGTTCGACATGACCGACTTTATGTTTTTCGAAGATGAACTCGAAGCTTACATGCCCATGGGCCTAGAACACGCACAGCATCTAGTAACCGTAATTGAAGAAGCCTGCAAAATACGCCACGAGAATAAACTTAAGCTGAAGCAGGTCCCCGCAATCATTGTTAAGCGAGGAAGTCTAGATGACCGTAAAATGCTGGTCGACAAAAGAAAAAACATCATCTATCTGGCCGCGAGGGACGGAAAATTCCCGAATGACGACCACCAAAAGTTACAACGCTCGGATCTGCAGCGATTGTTGAATATTGATTTTACGCCCGTAGTTGTGAATACGGAACCGACGCCATCTGCCAAGCTAGACTCCACCGTCACACGTGACCTCAAAGTGAAAGAAGCTGGCGACTGGTTTGCGGTCGAGATCAAAAAGCTGACTTCGAACCCAACTCCCGACCTTTCCGAGCGGGCCGAAAAATTGAAAAAGCAATACGAGGAGAAATTGGATGCTGCTCTTAAAGGCAACTAGTATCCTCTTGATGTTTGCTCCTTTGGTTGTACTCGGTGCCAATGCGGATGACTTCTTTTGCCGCACCACCTATTGCGTGATTCCTTATGATGGACAGGGAATTCAAAATGGCTTGGAAGTCTGCTATGCCGACATCGACAAAAAAGAAAAGGCCAAGGAAGTGACTTGGAAAAATGGCTTGCGACAGGGTCCCGCTCGCTGCTTCGAAAAAGGCAAAATCAAAATTGAAGCAAACTTCGAAAAAAATCGTCTGCATGGCTTATACGTCGAAAAAGACCACGATTCGACCGGTGACCACCACATGCGCGTGATCCATGGTCGCCAAGAAGGTTTCGCTTTTTCGATAGATAGAGAAAAAAAGATGAATTTTCGGGGATGTTGGCAAGACGGAGCAATGAGCGAACTCGCTGAAAAGGATTGCCTTAAAGGGGACTACGGCCCTTACACGAAACAAGTCCTCGCCGAGTTCAAAGCCATAAAAGAAAAAGAAAAATTAAGTGCGGCCGAGGAAAAAGCTCGTCGCGACGGTCCGCAAACTGAAAAGTTTCCGGATGGAAGCGTAAGGGCCCAGTACAAAAACAAAAATGGGCAGACCGTCGGGCCCTATCAAGAGTTTCACCGAAATGGCAAACCGGCCGCGGAAAGAAACTATTCGTCTGAAGGCAAACTCGACGGCGAAGCTAAAGAATGGAACGAACAGGGCGTTTTAAAAAAGCGCATTGTGTATAAGGCGGGGATAAAAACTAGCGAAACTGAGTTCCGCGACAACGGTCAGCCTCACCTTTTTGTGATCTGGGAAGGGGAAGGCTTTGATCGCTCTCCCTGCCTCACCTATTACTTTGAGAGTGGAAAAAAGCAGTCTTCGGAATGTCGACTACCTTCGCTGAGCTGGTACGAACCCCCTTCACGGCGAATATGTTTACTGGGCCGAGGACGGTAAAGAGCTGGTCAAGGGCCAATACGACCGCGGGGCACGCTCTGGCACCTGGAAATACTTCTACGGCCCTAACGCAAGCCTCAGCCAAGAACAGGTTTTTGAAAAGGGACTTCTGATTCGTTCGATCGACTATGACGGCTCCACTAAGATCTCGCGTGAATTTCATCCGGATGGCTCATTAAAGTCCGAGAGAAAATCGAACGTCGGCGGCGCCTAAAAAGTAAAGCGGCCGGTGGGGCCGGCCGCTTTTGGGGTAAATGGGGTTATGGGTAATGGGGGTCTTTGGGGTTAGTTCAATTCTTCCTGGCCCAGACTCGACTCGAGCTCCGTGTCCAGGGCGACCATCGCCGTAAGATCGGCCTCGGTCTTGGGTTCGAAGAAGGACCGCGCGCTGAATTCGAAGGCGGTGATTTCAAATTTCTGCGAATCG
>JBEIHA010000450.1:0-2098 GCA_040381635.1 Pseudobdellovibrionaceae bacterium | reverse complement strand
GTCGCGTGGGGCACAGTGGCTGGTCTTTGGAACAAACATACCAAAGAGGATTTCGCTTTCTTTGATTTAAAATCGCGCGTGAATTTTATTTTGGAAAAGCTTTTAGTCAATAGTCCACAGTGGAACACTTGGGCGAATCCGGCGGCGCTCTTTCACCCCGTGCAGTCCGCTTTACT
Source organism: Pseudobdellovibrionaceae bacterium (assembly GCA_040381635.1). Classification (GTDB taxonomy): domain Bacteria; phylum Bdellovibrionota; class Bdellovibrionia; order Bdellovibrionales; family UBA1609; genus JALHOQ01. The sequence goes on along the minus strand of JBEIHA010000450.1, from coordinate 1,922 downwards.
GTTCGTTGAAGGCCGGAACATCGGTGCTATTGGATCGGTGCATCCGCAGTGGCTGATGAACGAAAAAGTGCGCACGGGCGTAGCCGTGGGCGAAGTGGATTTGAACGCCCTGTCGCGCGGCCAGCCGCGCACCGTGAAGTTCAAGCCAGTTAGTAAATTCCCGGCGGTGGAACGTGACATCGCGTTCGTGTTGCCAAAAACTATGCGCGCGGCGGACGTCGCCGGTGAGATTAAGAAAACAGCCAGTTCTGTTTTGCAAACAATTGATATTTTTGATGTGTTTGAAGGCGGAAGTCTGCCCGAAGGACATGTGTCGGTCGCCTATCGTATGGTGTTCCAGGATCATGAGGGCACTATGACTGACGAGAGGCTGACGGGCCTTCAGCAGCTGATCGTAGGCAATGTAGAGAAAAAATTCTCGATCAAGGTCCGTTGAAGGGTGTCTCATTATGAGACTCGACCCCTAAAAATTGACCTCAAGCGTGAACCTATTTAATCTTTACAGATGAGATTCGCTCTCGCGCTGTTGATGACCTCCTTTGGTTTAAAGGCCAACGCCACGGAGCGTGCGCCCTGTAATTTGCGAGCCCTGGTGGCCGCAAGCTACGAACACCTTCCGCAAGATAAGCAGGTCATCCGAACCAGCGATGGTCGCGGTTACGTCAATCCTGCACTTCCGCCATTAAACCTGAGTTACATCGAAGAGCAACGTCGTCGCGCAAAGGCAATGGAACCCGTTGTGCCGCGCACGCAAGCCGAAATCGAAGCGGTCTTCGAAGAGGTACGCAATTCCTTGATTCAAGAAATTTCCGGTGGCCGTCCAACCGAACAGCAAAGCCCCCAGCAGCGTTTGATGATCGAGCGAGTGCGCGCTCTTCGCGTCTTAAAAGAAAATTGCGAAGGGCAGGGCACAAACACGATGGCCGAATCCATCGTCCGCATTTGTAGCAGTGCCCATCGCACGCCGATCACGGCGTTGGTCTCTTTGATTGGGCACGAAATTGGGCACAGCATTGATTTGTGCAATCTCTCGGGCACCTTTCATCGCTGCGTGAATCACGGGACTCGAATGGATTTGGCTTCGCGCGCGACCGGGCCTGCCGCTCAGACTTTGCGTCAAGCCTCCGGCAATCGAGCGACCCATTTACTATTAACGTCCCGAGAAGATGAACCGTTGAATGGACCGGTTCGTAGGTTGGTCGAAGGCGGCCATTTGGAAGTGATGGACCGGGGAATTCCCCTTGAACACAATCCGGCCCTGGCCACTTATCGCTGCCTTGAAAATTCAAATGGATATGAAGTCATGCCGCCCAACGGGGATCGAAATTGTTCGAACGTGCGACCTTATTCAGAGGCCGGTGCGCAGATTTGGGGTGCCCGGGCGCTGGCTCGTTATGTTGAGAAAAATCCTAACCTCAGTCGCGCGGATTTGCTCGGCACCTTTGACGGCGTTTACCCTTTAAGAGCAAAGGGCGTGAGTGAAAAAGAAAAAGACGCGCAATCCATTTACCTCTCCGAGCCCGCACTTCAGCGGGCCTTAAATTGCGAGCCCGCACCGGAGCAGAACTGCATGTCGTTCTTCAATCCTTCGCGCTCCACGAATGCTTCGCCGGTAAAGTCTGGCGCACCCGAGGCGATTCGTTAATCTTCCAGCAATTTTTCTAGAGGCTTTAGCCCCTGACCTCGGCGCATTTCGTTGACCAGAAGCAGGGTTTTCCGCATTGAAGCATGTAGCCGTTTGGAACGCGCCTGGTGCATCAGCTCGCGCTATAAGAGGCGATTCGGCGGATCTGAGCTCAGAACCGTGCGGCGAGTCATCTCCTAATAGAATAAAATCTTGAGATTTTTCAAGGACTTGTTAGCCTTTTGCTATTGGCAACCACAAGGGGAATCTCAATGCCGGGCCAAAACACCAGCCGCTC
>JBEIHA010000449.1:0-2122 GCA_040381635.1 Pseudobdellovibrionaceae bacterium | reverse complement strand
ATCTCCTACGACTCGATGGCAAGATGCATATAATTCGCTCTGGACTTGCCCCGTAGACTGGATGGTATAGAACCGAGGCATGGAATTGGAACCGGTGAATCTTTCCGCTCAGAATTTGATACTTTCAATCTTTGAGAAAGCGCCTAATTATTTTTTGCAAGTAGAAGGTTGCCTACCGACTCTGGCTACGGTGAATGACGCCATTCTCTGCGCGCCGGTGAAGACGACGCAGGCTTATGTGAAACAGTTCTTGGTGATTCGTGATCAGGGGCAACCGGTCGGCACGGTTGAATTGCATATCAATCACCCGGCGACCGAGATTTCCTACATCGGCTTGCTCTTGGTGTGCGAAGACCTGCAGCGCCGGGGCGTGGGCCGCGAGTGCTATCGCGCGGAGGAAAACTACGTACGCCAAAATCACGCGGCAAAGATCATTCGGCTAGGCGTGTCTGATGACAACGACGTCAGCGGATTTTGGAGCCGACTTGGTTTTCGCTCCAACGGGCGTCACTACAGTTACGCGGGCGAACGCAAGGTCAATAACGTGGTTGAATACGAAAAGAAAATTACCTAAATAAATATAAGACGTCTAAACCTGCCGGTCTTTCTACTTGGTTGTCTTCTTTTTCTCAAGTGTGATCCACTCGTCGACGACTTTCTCTAGGACGTGCATGGGCAGCGCCCCGTGGCGTAAGACCTCGTCATGGAACTCTCGCACGTCAAAGTTTTCGCCTAATGCGATCTTTGATTTCTCACGCAGCTCCCTGAACTTCAGTTGCCCAACTTTGTAAGCCAGTGCTTGTCCAGGCATCACCATGTAGCGATCGATCTCGACTTCGGTTTCTAGCTGGCTCTTGGGCATTTCCGACATCATGTAGTCGATCGATTTCTGTCGGCTCCAGCCGTAGTGATGTATGCCTGTGTCCACCACCAAGCGAATCGCGCGCCACATTTCGTAGCTCAACTGGCCGTATTTAGAATAAGGATCTTTGTAGAGTCCCATCTCTTCACCCAAGCTTTCAGCGTACAAAGCCCATCCCTCGATAAAGGCGGTGTATCCGCCGTAGCGACGGAATTGAGGGACGTCTTTAAGCTCTTGCGCGATGGCAATCTGTAGATGGTGGCCGGGGACGGCCTCGTGCATGGTCAGTGCTTCCATTCCCCATTTAGGGCGTGCTTTAAGGTCGTAAGTGTTCGCTTCAAAATAACCGGGTCGGCCGTTCTCGATACTGCCACCGATGTAATAGGCCGTGGGCGCATCTTTAGCCTTGTAGTCGGGCATTTCTCGAACCCCGTAGGTCAAACGCGGAAGTGTCTTAAAGAGCTTAGGCAGTTCGGGATCGAGGCGCTTGGCTATGTCACGGTAAGAGGCGATCAGGGCTTCTTTTTCGGTGAAATAGAATCGTTTGTCTGTGAGTAAAAATTTATTGAAAGCTTTCGAATCACCTTTGAACTTCACGGTCTCGCGAATCTTTGCCATCTCGGCATTAATACGATCGACCTCTTTCAGCCCGAGCTGGTGCAATTGTTCCGGAGTCATCGAAGTCGTGGTCATTGATTTGACAAGATGGGCGTACCACGCCGGACCGTTAGGCATATCTTTCCACGATGTGCTTTCGCGGGAGGCAGGGATATACTCTTTCACTACGAAATTTCTGAGCGAGGCCAGAGAAGGATTCACGGACTTTGTGATTAGGTCCTTGGCACGCGCCTGGAAAGCGGCTTTTTCCGAGTCGCTAAGTGAACCGCCCAAATCAGCGAATGGTTTATAGAGCGGACTATCTTCGCTTTTCTCGGTGAGCACTTTGTTGAATTGTGCGGGGACCTTTTCCATAAACATTTTGACCGGCGTCACTTTGCGCTTCATTCCCTCGCGCATCCAGTATTCTGTTTGCTTAACAACGTCCGGAATCTTTTCTAGCCGGCTCAACATGTTTTCGACGTCTTTCTTGGTGCGTGCGGGCATAGACGCGATCGTGTCCGGAAGATCCGAGTGAACGCCGCCTAAATGATTCAAAACTAAGTATTCCGAATCGAAGGCTGCTTCTTCTAAAGACAGCTCCACGCGGGCGACCAGTAGGTCATAATTCACCAGGTCGGCATTCTTCAATTGGGCTCGATT
>JBEIHA010000448.1:0-2130 GCA_040381635.1 Pseudobdellovibrionaceae bacterium | reverse complement strand
GTCAATCCCGTCAATACAAACTGCACGGCGATCGCGGCCAGCACCAGTCCCATAATCCGAGACATCACGTTGATTCCGGTCGCACCCAGTAAGCGCGCCAAGCGGGAAGCTTGGGTCAGCACAACAAAAGACACCAGCATAGTCGCAACGATGGCGACGAAGATCAGCGCTTGCTCGAATCCGTCTTGAGCTTTCTCCATCAAAATAAAAACAGAGATCATCGAGCCTGGCCCGCTGAGTAGCGGAATACCGAGTGGAAAGATGGCGATGTCTTCTTTCAAAGCCCCTTCTTCGCGCTCTTCGTCGGTGGCTTTACTGCGCGATTCGCGAGCGTTCAACATGTCGATGGCAACCCCGAAGAGCAGAAAGCCACCGGCAATCTTTAACGCCGGTAGCGTGATCCCTAAGAACTGAAAAAGAAAACCACCAATACCGGCGCAAACGGCCAGCACGATGGTGGCGAGCATGCAGGCGCGTTTTGCCGTGGAGTAGCGTTTTTCCCCGGAATCGCGTGCGGTCATCGCCAGAAAGGGCCCCACTGCACCGAGCGGATTGACGATCGTAAAAATGGCGGGGAAAGCCACCAGAAAGAAATTGAACATGCGCTGATTCTAGCTTTGCCTGGCAGCATCAGCAAGACCAGACGAAGCGGACGTGACTTGAGTTAAAATAATTACCTTTGAAGGTTCCGTTTTGAGCAAGCCTCTTGAATTTTCATTGCCCCGCTGCTGTGATCGCTTAGGATGTGAAGGCCATGTACGAGCTAGAACTGTTAAAGGAATTTTCCGCCGTTGACTCAAGCACCCTGAATCTTGAAGGCGTTGCCCTTATGCAAGACAAGGTTGAAGCGATCCTGGTTGACCTAGGCTTCGAGGTTTCTCGGCTCAGGGGTGAGGCCCGTTTCGGTGAGCTGATTCTGGCCGAGCGGCCGGGTCGGTTGAAAAAGTTTGTGACCTTGATCACGCACTCGGACACCGTGATGCCCAATTACCGCGAATTTGGTCTTGAGGGTGAACAAGCCTTCGGATCGGGCGTTATCGACAATAAAGGCGGCTTGAGTGTGGGTCTAGGCGCCTTAAAGCGTTTTCTTAAAAATGCCAAACAGACGGAACACGGCCTGCGCTTTGTGTGCTCGCCCAACGAAGAGATGGGATCGGTGGGCTTTACCGATCTGTACCGTAAGCTAGGTCAAGACACCGCGGTCGCGCTTGGTTTAGAGCCCGCTTTGGATAATGGTTCGATCATTCATCAGCGACGGGGCAATCGCTGGTACGACATCGAAATCACTGGCCGCGAAGCCCATGCCGGGCGCAGTTACGGTGAACACGCCAACGCCGCCCACGATCTGGCCAAAAAATTAGTGAAGCTTTCGAAATTGACCAATTACAAAAAAGATTTGAGTGTGAGCGCCGGACATATTGAGGGCGGGAAAAATCGCCACAACATCATCTGCGGATCGGCGCGCCTGAAATTGGACGTGCGCTTCCCTTCGATGGATACGCGTGACAAGTTGCATGGAAAGATTGTTAAGATTTTATCGAAAGCCGGCGAGATTTCACCGAGCAAGAAGTTTAGAACCGAAACGCGCTTCGAGATCGTGGATGACTGTCCGCCGTTTTCACTAACTAGACGTTCTAAAAAATTAGCGGCCGAATATGCGGAAAGTGTCAGTCAGCTCGAAGGTCGCAAGGTGCGATCTGAACCTTCGGGTGGAGCAGGGGACGTGAATTACCTTAGCACCAAAGACAACTTCGTGCTGGATGGCCTAGGGCCAGTCGGTGGCAATATGCACACCCATCACGAGTTCATTCGCGTCCCGACGTTAGAGACCCGCGCACGGGCCTTGGCGGATTTTTTGGCTTATCTGCAGAAGAAAACTCTTTGATTCGATTTAGCTTCGCGCGGTTTCCATCAAAAACGAATTGAACGCGCGCCATTGTTTTACGGCCGCTCGCAGTTCGATGCGCGCCATGCGCATTTGGAACTTCAATTCTTTTAGTTTATCCATGGAAATATGGGCGTACGAAGAGGCGAGTTTTCGGTATTCCTCGCGCAGTTGTTCGAAGCGCTGAGCGGCGCTGTCGATCCGCAACTTCAAATTGTCGAGCTGAATCTGGAACTGACCTTGCC
>JBEIHA010000447.1:0-2136 GCA_040381635.1 Pseudobdellovibrionaceae bacterium | reverse complement strand
TGATCTTAACTTTATTCGCGGCGCGCTCGATTTCAATTTTAGCAACACCCGCGTGCTTGAGCTTGTCCTTAATGAACTTGCGCAGCTTTTCGTCTTCTAGGAAGTTGATTTGGTATTGTTTGCCTTTCGCATACCAACGCGAATCCCAAGTGCGAATGACCCCGACACGTAAACCAATAGGATGAATCTTCTGTCCCACTAATGCTCCCTATTTCTCTTCCAAGACGACGTTGATGTGACTCATCTTCTTCTTAACTTCGAAGGCGCGGCCCTGAGCGCGAGGACGGAAACGCTTCATCGAAGGTCCCATGTCCACCCAAATCGACTTAACGATGAGATTGTCGATATCAATCGTCTTTTTGTTTTCAGCATTCGCAACAGCGGACTCGATCAATTTCTTGATGAGGCCGGCACCTTTTTGTTTCATAAAGGTGAGGCTGCGGATGGCTTCGTTCACATCCTTGCCGCGAACAACATCAGCGACCAAACGGGCCTTCTGACATCCGATTCGGGCAAAGTTGAGGCTTGCTTTCACTTCCACGATCTATCTCCCTATTTCTTTGCCGGCGCTGCGGCGGTGGGAGCGTTCGTCTTTTTCTCAGCGTGACCGTTGAAGGTACGCGTAGGAGCGAATTCACCCAGTTTGTGGCCAATCATATTTTCCGTCGCGTATACCGGAATGAACTTGCGGCCGTTGTGAACGGCGAAGGTCAGACCGACGGCTTCGGGCAACACCATCGAGCGACGCGACCAAGTCTTGATGACTTTCTTGTCGCCAGTCGCCTTGGCCGTATCTATCTTCTTCTGCAAATGATGGTCTACAAACGGACCTTTTTTTACTGAACGTCCCATTAATTACTTCCTCATTTTGCGCTTCGCGCGGCGCTTAACGATCATTGAATCCGTACGCTTGTTGTGACGAGTCTTGTAGCCTTTGCAAGGCTGACCCCACGGAGTCACCGGGTGGTGACCTTTACCCACACCTTCACCACCACCCAATGGGTGATCGATCGGGTTCATTGCTTGTCCGCGTACTGACGGGCGGATGCCCATCCAACGTGCGCGGCCGGCTTTACCTAGCGAGATGTTCTCGTTATCGGTGTTACCTACTTGGCCGATCGTCGCGCGGCAAACCGACAAAACCTGGCGAACTTCACCCGAGGGCAATTTCACTTGGCAATATGTGTCTGTTTTTGCAACGAGGGTCGCTTCTGCACCCGCACCGCGGGCGATCTGAGCGCCCTTGCCGGGACGAATTTCGATGTTGTGAAGAATAGTTCCTGCCGGAATCGAAGATAACGGAAGGCTGTTGCCAGGCTTGATGTCGGCATTGTTGCCCGACAAAACTTTATCGCCCACGTTCAAACCGATCGGCGCGATGATGTACGACTTGAGGCCGTCCGCATAGTGCAAAAGGGCAATACGGCAAGTGCGGTTCGGATCGTACTCGATCGCGGCAACCGTGGCCGGAACATCCACTTTGGTGCGCTTAAAATCGATCAAACGATACAGACGCTTATGTCCGCCACCCTTGTAGCGGATCGACTTCATTCCTGTATTGCTACGGCCCGCATGACGGTGAACCCGTGAGGTTAATGCCTTCTCTGGCTTTGACTTCGTGATTTCTGCGAAGTCGTAGCCGGTCATCGAACGGCGGCTAGGGCTGCTGGGGCGGTATGTTCTGATTCCCATGATTATGCTCCCTCAAACAAGCCGATTTTTTCGCCTGCAGCCAGGCGAACCATCGCTTTTTTCCAAGATGTGGGCTTGCCGATTCCGAATTTGGTGCGCTTCGCGCGACCACGGCAAGTGGCCGTGTTCACCGTAGCGACCTTAACGCGGAAATATTTTTCGACAGCTTTTTTGATGTCCAACTTCGTTGCTTCCTTATCGACTTCGAAAACATACACGCCTTTTTCGGCGAGGATGCTGTTTTTCTCGGTCACTAAGGGGCGCTTAATTACGTAATACATTTATTTTTTCTCCGCATTCGAAGCTTTAGCCGAAGTCTTTTTCTTCGCCGCCTTGGACGACGCCTTCAACTTCGGCGGCTTTGGATTGACCGCCGTAGAGGTGACGGCCGCCTGCTTTGTCGCCTTCGCTGCCTTAAACCCAGCTTCGCCACAGCGCTCAACG
>JBEIHA010000446.1:0-2144 GCA_040381635.1 Pseudobdellovibrionaceae bacterium | reverse complement strand
GTAGCTGGGTTCCTGGTTTTAAGTCCGATCAGTCCACCCATAGCGCGCCCATATTCGGGGCCGTAGCCGGCGGAGAGGTAGTCGACCTGCTCGACGGCCTCGGGGGTAATCACGGATGTCAATCCACCAAAGTGAAAAATCAGCGGCACTTCGTGATCGTCCATCAGGTAGCTGGTGTCTTCGGGCGCCGATCCTTGAATAATCACCTGCGAGGAAAAACCCTGTACGCGCGCCACGCCCGGCAAGTTCTGAACCGCCTTGACCGGATCGCCGTTGGCGCCTGGTACATTTAAGAATTGTTCGGCCTTCATCGTGCGGGTGGTGTCGTCGCGCTTAACGGCGCGGTCACGCACGGTGATTTCAAAAACCTGGTAGTTGGCGCGCTCAAGTAGAATTCGTTTAGAAGGCCCCGGGTTTGCCAAATCCAGATTTTCTTTGCGCGCGTAGTTTTTGTAATTCGCCAAGTTCACGATGAATTCATATTCACCCATCGGGACGGCTTCAAACACAAAGCGGCCGTCTTTGTCAGTGGTCGCTTTCAGCTTATGCGGCAAGATGTAGACATTTACGTCGGATAAGGGACGTTTGGTTCCGCGCTCTATTGTTACGCCTTCGATTCGGCCCGTAGGCACTTGAACGGGTTGGGCTAAAGAAGCAAAAGAAAAAAGTAAATAAAATAACATTAGCGCTCCAACTCGAAGTTAATCACAAATTGAATTTTAACGGCGACGGCTTGGCCACTAGCTTCGGCGGGCTTAAAACGCAGCCTCTTAGCGGCCTCAAGCGCCGCTTCTTCCGTCCCATAACCAAGGCCTTGAATGACTTTGGCGTCACGGACCGCACCTTGGCGGTCGATCAGAATCTCCACCCGGACTGCGCCTTCGATATTGCGATCACGCGCTTCGCGCGGGTACTGCGGTTTAAAGGACTCCAGCAATTGCGGGGGCGATGAAATCAAATACTCTTCCACCGGAATGGGCACGCGATTCGGATCATCGTCCCTCAACACTTCGTTGTCGGGAACAGTGGCGACCGTGTTGCCCGCTTTGACTTCAACACCAGGGGCGGTGTTAGCCGCTTTCAACGAATCGCGGGTCGAGCCAAAAACTTTTCGAACCTCGGGTTGCGCCGGCGGGGGATCGGGCTGTGCTTTGGTCAGATCAATATCTGCTTGTGGGGCCAACACCGGCTTATCCATCACGATCACATTCACGTCGATGGTTTGTCTTTACATCCTTGAAATCACGAAGGTCAAAGCCACAGACAGCACTACCCCTAAGTGCAACGTTACGGACAAAATAAGCGGGGAGGCCTGCCGAATCATCGTCATGGGTTGGTCGGGTTCTGCCTCTCCACTTGAATCGCGAATTTTTCAAGGCCCGCGGATTTAATTAAATCAATCACTCTAGCGACTCGCCCGTAAGGCGTTTCGATATCCGCCGCGATAATCGCTTGCGTGTCTTGATCGGCTTGAATAGCTTTCTTGGTTTCGCTGGTCAGCGCGTCTTCGCTCAAAGGAATTCCATTAAGAAGAATCTGCCCTTCTTTATTGATCGCCACTCCCAAAGTGGATCGACCCTTACCGTCGCTGGTTTCGGTCTTCGGCAATTTCACTTGGATCATATCTTTGGCGATGATGGGTGCGGTCACCATAAAAATCACTAGCAGCACCAAAACCACATCCACGAACGGCGTCACATTGATCGCCGAGATCAGCAATTCGTTGTCGTGGGCGTCGGGATTAGCGGCCATCGCGAGCCTCGTGCGCGACCAACAGATCTTTCAAGACCTCGCACTCGCTCACTAAAGATTTCCAACGATTCGAAAAAGTATTAAAAGCCACCACGGCCGGTATCGCCACAAAAAGCCCCGCGGCGGTCGCGATCAAAGCCAAAGAAATCCCCGACATCACACTGGCCGCAGCGCCCGAGTTATCCCCCAGCGCCGCGAACGCCCGCACGATCCCCAGCACCGTCCCAAACAAACCAATAAACGGAGCATTCGCCCCCAGCGTCGCCAAAATCGCTAAACCTTTTTCATAGCGCGCCCGCTCGGTCATCAGGTACGCGCGCACACTGCGGTCCACGGCTTCGGTCCGCCCGGGCCCCTTGAATTGAGCCGCCGTGTTTAAAACACCCGCATGC
>JBEIHA010000445.1:0-2157 GCA_040381635.1 Pseudobdellovibrionaceae bacterium | reverse complement strand
GTTCAATATGAACAAAATGTTGAAAGAAAAAATAGAGACCATGATTGTTTTTACCCGGCCCGAATATTCCTTCGTGGCCTCCCATATGGTGAAAGAAGTCGCTCATCACAACGGCGACTTGACCAATCTTGTTCCGCCCAACGTGATCCAAGCCCTCAAGAAAAGAATCCAAACTCAATCCCGAAAAGGACCCGTAAAGTAATGCTGTCCCGCAAAGCGCTCGCCCTTAAGCCGTCTCCCACCCTTACCATCGCGGCCAAAGCGAAAGAGCTTCAGGCGCAAGGTCATAAAGTGATTTCGTTATCCGTCGGCGAACCGGATTGGGACACGCCCGCCGACATCAAAGAGTCTGGTATTCAGGCGATCCAAGCGGGACAAACCAAGTACGCGCCGTCGAACGGCCTTCCCGCATTGCGTGCAGCGATCGCGCATCAAACTCAAAAACTATTGGGTGTCGAATATTCGCCCAACGAAGTGACCGTCAGCGCCGGAGCAAAGTTTATTTTGTTTTCGGCTCTGCAGACCCTGGTGGATCCGGGTGACGAAGTTTTGATTCCCGCACCCTACTGGGTCAGCTATCCAACGATGGTGGAATTGGTCGACGGCGTCCCGGTGATCGTGCCCTCCGACGAATTGACCGGATTCAAAGCGCACGCCCATCAGATCGAAAAGAAAATCACGGCGAAAACCAAAATACTGCTCTTGAATTCTCCTAATAATCCGACTGGCCAGATGTACACCAAGCAAGAACTCGAAGACATCGTGGCGTTGATGCGAAAGTATCCGAAGCTCATCGTGATTAGCGACGACATTTATAATCAACTTGTTTTCACCGGAGAAACGGTTGCTCCGCACCTGTTGCATATCGCACCTGAATTTAAAAATCGCATGGTGTTGGTGAATGGCGCTTCAAAGACTTACTCAATGACTGGTTGGCGTCTGGGCTGGGCCTTGGGGCCTGAAGCCGTGATTAAGGCCATGTCAAATTACCAGTCACAAACGGTCAGTTGCGCGGCCCCGTTCACGCAAATCGCGACGATTGCGGGAATTCAAAAGGGCGGCGACGAAATCGCCGGCCACGTGAAAGTCCTGCAAGCGCGCCGCGATCAATTCGTCGAAGGTCTAAACACTGTCCCTGGATGGAGGTCCGGTTATCCTCAAGGGGCCTTCTACGTTTGGGCCGATATCCGCGCTTTGATCGGCAAGAGCTGGCACGGCAAGAAGCTGTCTTCGTGCGGTGATGTGGCTACGGCCTTGCTCGCAGACCAGTTCGTAGCCGTCGTCCCAGGGGGCGAGAGCGGTTTGGGTGGATATCTCCGCTTGAGCTTCGCTCTCCACGAAAGAGATTTAACCGAAGCCGTGAAACGCATACGCGCGTTTACGGAATCCCTAAGCTAGACGTGACCTTCGCCTATCTTGTGAATCAATGCTCTCGAAACTAAACTGGTGTTAGGCGGTTTTTGAAACCGCCTGAAATATCGGGGGTATCTAAGTGACGATCTGGACTCTGTGCCAAATCATTTTCAATCTCTTTGCCATCGCTAGCATCGTCGCCTTGTGGATGCGCCTACGCCGCCCACCTCAAGACGATCCGCGACTTTCGCGCGGCCTTCAATTGTTGCAAACCAAGATCACGGTGCTCGAAGATCTTTCGGATCGCACGGACTCTCAGGTGAAAACGCTGACAGGTTTGCTAGATCAAAAAAATCGCATGCTGCAGAATAAAATTCTGGAGGCCGAACAGCAGGTCTTAAAGATAGATCATTCAATGAACAAGAGTATGGAGGTCGCCGAGATCTTCCAAGACAAAATTCCACACCAAGAAATTCTAGAGCGCCAACGCACCGTCGAGTACGTGAAAGCCGCACGCATGGCCAATAGCGGATTGAGCGTCGACGAGATCGCCGCCAATAGCAATTTGCCGCGTGAACAGGTGGAACTCATTGCCAAGTTCAATCGCGAACAATTGATGTTCGACGAAAGTTCTTTGCCTGAGTGGGCGAACCGCCCGGTCGAAGAACAAAATTCTTTTGGCATTTCAAATATGGACTTCGTCGGGCAAGAAAAGCCCTCGCCCGATTTGGACAACATGGCTCGCATCAATAGCGATTTCAAGGCGGCGGTTCAAGTGGCCCGCGATCAAGCGGCAATTCCACC
>JBEIHA010000444.1:0-2181 GCA_040381635.1 Pseudobdellovibrionaceae bacterium | reverse complement strand
TGAACAAAGCTTCGGCCGCCTTGCGCTCTTGACCTTCAGTCCAGTAGCCGTATCCAACCACACCCGCCGCGATCATACCCACCAGGGACAATCCCGCCACGATCGCGCGAATATTGCTTTCTATCCAGCTAAAAAGTCGGTCGGAGAACGACACGAACAGATCGGGACCTTTAAGATCTTCTTTCGTCAATTTGTCTTTCGAACTCACGGATGCTCCTACGGAATTATTTTTGCCTATTGGTCATTTCTTTTAAGGTCGAAAACGGTCGTGCCATGCGCCCATGATGATGTTGCCGCAAGTTGGCGATGGACTTAATGCGAACTTCGGCCAAGCGATCGGCCGCCAAATGCGTGGCGATCTTTTGCTCGCGCGAGATGCGGTAAACCTGAAGCAAATTGTCATACACTTGGGTGGTTTTCTCGAATGCGCGTTCGCGTGAATAGCCTTCAAGTTCCACAAAGACATTCATAAGTCCCCCCGCATTGATCACGTAGTCGGGAGCATACAAAATGCCGAGTTCAAGCAAAGCGTCGCCGTGGCGATGTTCGGCCAATTGATTGTTGGCACCCCCCGCGATGATCTTGCACTTCAGCTGCGAGATCGATTGATCGTTGATGACCGCACCCATCGCGCATGGGGCCAGAACATCGCATTCGCTGGTTATGACCTTTTCCGGATCAAGGGCCGTCAGACCGTACTTTTCGCAAATCTTCTGGACTCGCTCTTTATCGATGTCGGCGACGCTAACGATCGCCCCTTCTTTGACCAAGTAGTCGACCAAATGCGAGCCCACGTTGCCCAAACCTTGAACCGCGATGCGCACATCTTTTAAAGAATCGGATTTAAATTTTTCTTTCACCGAAGCTTTGATGCCCATCAACACGCCGTGCGCGGTGAAGGGGGAGGGATCACCCGATCCACCAAAGGATTGGGGGATACCGGTGACGTAGGGCGTTTCCATAAAAATATAAGCCATATCGTGAACGGTCGTGCCTACATCTTCGGCAGTTATGTACTTGCCGTTCAACGAATTCACGTAGGCACCAAAGGTCCGAAACATAGCTTCGGTTTTGTCTTTTTTCGGGTCCCCGATAATAACCGCTTTGCCGCCGCCTAGGTTCAGCCCAGCGGCCGACGCCTTATAAGTCATGCCTTTGCTCAAACGAAGAACATCAATCAGCGCGTCTTCTTCGCTTTTATAATTCCACATCCTGGTCCCGCCCAAAGCCGGCCCCAGCGTGGTGTTATGAACCGCGATGATCGCGCGCAGTCCGCAATCCTTATCGTGGCAAAAAACAACTTCTTCGTGATCACCGTGTTTTTCAATCAATTCAAACGTAAGCAAAGGGGCCTCCCGCCAGAGGGGATAAGGGAATTTTTGTGCTTACGAAGAATAGGGTTTTAACGAATCAGAGCCAAGCACTTTCGCTTGGACTACATGATCAGCGATTCTATCAATCGAAATCCCGATGACGCTAGGCAACACCCTCGCCTAGCGCGTCCGCATTAAATAATATTGGGGCCCGTTCCCGAAGTAAGAGATCCCTTTGGGGCTCGTCGAATTAAAATCGAATAACCCGACCCCACCATTCAAGCTGCTCGCCGGGGTCGCCAGTGAACCCACCAAGAACGCAGAGCCAGCATTCACCGTGACCGTGCCAGATGAACAGCTGATCGGCATCGCCATGATGCTTGTTGCCGGCGCCGTTTGATAAGTCAGCATTAAGCCGGTGTTGTAAGGCATCACAGACACATACCCTGCCGAGGCCACAGGTGTAACCGCCGAAAGGCTGCCAGAAACAGTTAGCGGGGAATTCGGAGAACCTCCGCAATTGCTGGCCCCACTTTCAACACCGTAAATTGCTGCATCGGAAAAGCTGGCTTGGCTAAAAAGCATGAATACATTTGCTCCTGGAGAACTACCCACCCTGACGCAAGCCGCCCGGTTGGCGTTGGGGGAAACGGCAGAGTTGACGGTTGCCACCAAGTCTACCGTTGGTGACGCACTAGGATCGACGATATGATCCATAAAGTGTCCCGAAGCATTACTTGTGATCGCATGAATATCGGTTCCGCAAACGGCAAAAGCCGAGAGCCCGGTCGCATTGGGCAGCGAAACTGAGACCGGCCCGCTGACAGCATCCCCCGACCAAGATCCGCTGAAGGTGGGAAAAGTGCGA
>JBEIHA010000443.1:0-2199 GCA_040381635.1 Pseudobdellovibrionaceae bacterium | reverse complement strand
GTCGCGGCGCTCGACCCCACGGGTATGGTCGCTGACTTCTCAAACTTCGGTAAGAGGTCCGTGCATCTCGCGGCTCCGGGCGTGAATGTCACCAGCTATACCATGCGTGGATTAGAAAGCTGGTCTGGAACATCGATGGCATGCCCTCACGTCGCCGGCGTTGCGGCCCTATTGCTTTCGCAAGATATGAGTCAGCCCTACACCATGATTCGTGAGCGACTGTTGAATTCGGCACGTCCGTTGGCGGGCACGCGTGGTCGTGTGAGCACGGGATTGGTCAGTGCTCATCACGCACTCACCAACTCCACCGCTCCGCAAGATCCGGACGATCCATTCTATTGGCAGAAAAATGCCGAAACGGTTTCGACGCCGCATCCCTATATTCAAAATACGAAACAGGATTGGACGTTCACGGTCCCGGGTGCAACGAAGATCGCGGTTTATTTTTCTAAGTTCGATACCGAGGCCGGCTACGACAAAGTGACCTTCAAAAACGCAGCGGGTGTAGTGATTGGCACCCTAAGCGGTAAACTCGGCGAAGTATATAGTCCGGTCATCGAGGGCGATACCGTCATCATGAGCTTTTCCGCGGACGACACCGTGAATGCCTATGGCTTTGATATGGGCGGGATCGCTTTTCAGTAAGTTTGTTTTAAAAAATGAAAATATAAACCCCGTTCGAAAGAGCGGGGTTTTTTATTGCCCGAGACAGTCGCGCGCGGCCGAGACAAGCACCCGATGCTTACCGATCACGAGGTCCGCGCGGCATCCACCGGCGAGGCGATTAAGAAATGAATTCTTTTGAGTAGAAAGTAGGACCTGTGAAACGGCCTGGAATTCTTCCTTTGTGATCGGCTGCGCTTGCCACTCCTCGCGGTCCGGGTGCTTCACGCCAATCATGTACGTCACCCGCGGTTCTGCAAATCCAGTCATGAGTTTATATTCGGCCACGTTTATTCTGAGCCTTCTTTGCTGGTCGAAGCCCTCGATTCGGCGCTGAGTTTCTAGGGGGCCAAACTTTTCAATTATTTTGGTGTGGCTTTCCAGGCGCAACAGTTCCCCCGCAAAAGCAGGAAGAGAAATCAGCACCAACAGAAGGATAAACGCGCGCATAGGCGTCTGGATAAGCAAATCCAATACCGGTTTGGGGGGCAATACATTGAATGTTACGTCTAAATGGAGCGAGTTTTGTCACTTAAGGAGCGCAAGAAACGCTCGGTTTTCAAGTTCACCAGCTCGGGCATATCCAATTGGGTGCAATGCGAACCATACGGAACCATGAAGAAATCGCTGCCCTTGATGCGTCGGTGCATGTCCTCTTGGTGTTCTTGAGGGGTGACTGAATCTTGCTTTCCACCGATGATCATCGTCGGACAATCGATGCGCTCCAAAACGGGCTTGCCGTCGTACTTAAGCATGGATTCAAACAGTGTGATAAAAGCATTCAGGTCCATCGAAGCTATGCCCCGGGCGTAAATTTCAACGTCTTTCAAAGAAGTCAGATTTAAGTTAAAGCCGCCGGCGAGTGCGCTCAATTGAATGGCAATGGGATTGTTGATACCCAATTTCCACAGGAACGATATTGTTTCTGGCAGAGTCTTGTAGCCACTCTTCAAAAGACGAAAAGCCGATTCCGTCATGTCGTTGCCGAACATTCCCGCCAAAGGATTTTGGACGAAGCCGTTCACAAAAACTAAACTATGGGTGAGTTGCGGATACAAATCATAAAAGCGCACGAGCATTTGCGCACCAAAACTATGTCCCCAAAGACTGGCCTGATGAATTTCTAAATGATCGAGCAAACCTTTAAGATCTTGCGCCAGAGCATCGATCGAAAGATGTTCGTGATTCTCAGGGATATCCGAGCGGTGGTGGGCTCGGTAATCGTAGGTGATCACCTTGTAGTTTTGCGAAAAGTATTTGATCTGGGGGCGCCAATGATTGATCAGGCAGCCGATTCCGTAGTTCAGCACGATGGGGAAACCCTCGCCGCGCACCTCGTAATAAATGCGGGTGCCGTCGAAGCTGCGGAAGTGACCGGTGGTCTTTTCAACTAACTGCATGCGGCTAAATTCATTCTGTGAAATCCACTTCAATCAGGGTGTCGAGGATATGAATGGTATCTCCCATACGAAGTACCTGACTGTCCACCGCTTCGCCATTAAGCAAAACAATATCCGGGCGCCCGGTTTTGAAAAG
>JBEIHA010000442.1:0-2201 GCA_040381635.1 Pseudobdellovibrionaceae bacterium | reverse complement strand
TACGATGCCCCGGCCGACAAGGACGGTAAGCCGATTTACAATCATATGTCGCGAAGCCAGAACATTGTCTTGAAGCCCGAAGAGCAGGGGCTTTTGCGCTGGGCCACCGACGGCATGCTGATGGCCGTATCTGTCCAGGATCCTTTCGGTAGCTTAAAAGGCAGCACCATCCTTAAATATCTTGAGCACAATTACGCCGGAATGGGCGCGGGTGTGGTCGAAGAGGGCAAAGGCGGCGCCGGTCGCGGACTCCATCAAATCGTAGAAAACTCGGATCTGGTGGTCTTTAACGTCGACCCGCATAAGAAGACCGAGGTCATTGCGCTCTTCAATGTCGAGGTGAAAGAGGCCGTGAACCAGCGCCCCACCTTCCATCTCTTCGTAAAGTCTTAATATCACAAGGCTATTTTTCGTTTGCGTAGTGATCCACATTTTGATAGCAATGTGGGTTCGAAAATCCTTTAAAGACCTTGGAAGAACTTTACATGAAAAAAGACCTTCACCCTGAATTCAGAGCCGTAGTTTTCAAAGACGTATCTTGCGATTACGAACTCCTGACCATGTCGACCGTAAACGCCAAAGAAACCATCAAATGGAAAGATGGAAAAGAGTACCCCCTGGTCAAGGTTGATATCTCCAGCCAGTCGCATCCATTCTACACGGGTAAACAGCGCATGATCGACACCGAAGGCCGCGCCGAGAAATTCCGCAAAAAGTACGGCAAGCCCAGCCAGGCCACCTAAATCAAAAAAAGCCACCTCTTCAGGTGGCTTTTTTATTTCGATGTGCTCGCTTTGAAGAGCCGTGGATCACTTCGGCAAGTAAACAACTTCAACATTGGTGCCTTTTTTCGGAGGCTTGTTGAAGGTGATGGTGCTGCCGACAATTTCCCAGGTCAGCGACGAATCAAACGGTTTGATCACAATCTGAACGGTGTCGGGGTTGGGCGCGAATCTTAAGGTCACCGACTTTACGATTTCGCGAACACGGTTACCAATGCTGGTGAGGGCCGGGCCGTAGTCGGCGGCGCAGATGCTCCCTGTCACTCCACCGGTCAGGGCCGCAAAACTCGCAGCGTAGGAACCATATTGACCGCCACCCGCCGAGTTCTGATTGAAGCAGCCGGTGTTACCAGGCTGAATGATAATGCCGTAGCCGCTTAGACTTTTCGCCCCGCCAAAGACAGAGCTAAAGGCCGCAAGAACGGCGGGTGCGGTCATAGCATTTAAGCCATTCGAACCTTCGTCTTCATCGGACAGTATAACGACCGCGAGATCAGCACCGGCACGAAATAGCCCAGCGTTTTCAGCGCCGGCCTTCTGCATGGCCAAGACGGCCGCTTGCAAGGGGCGTTCGTCACTCGAAGGGCACGGTATGGTCGTACCATTGCAATTCAAGAGTTCTTGGCGAACCACGGTCTGTGCAAAGGCCGCTTCGTAGTTTGGTGAATTTTTCGTCAAAATTGAAGAACCGATACCCGCGAACGGAAGGAGGCTGCCCTTCAATCCATAGGGTCCGTTGGAGACGTCCGTCGTCGTGATACCGATCTGCCAGTCGACTTTGCCGAGGCTGGTGATGAAGCTGGCCAACGCGCTACCGAGGCGGCCTTGCTCTTCATACATAGATCCGGAATTATCAACCACGAAAAGGACATCGACTTTGGATCCTAATCCATCGTCATTAAAGCTGAAGGTTTCCTTCTGCGTTACGTCCGGCAATCCAAGCGATGAGTTTTCATCACCCGGAGCGAATTTGACTTCGGAACAAGCGGTTGCCCAAACCGCCATGCTCACAATTAGTCCCATGTTTAGTTTACGGAATAACGTTTTCATAAAACGCCCACCTTTTCTAAGAGGTCGGTGATGCGAGGGGCGTGCCCTAGGCTGGACTCAAGTTGAGTTTTAATGAGGCGCGTTAAGTTTCTGGAAGCAGAGATGATTCCTATTCTGAAACACGAAGTGAATTTCCAAAAAACTGTAAACGAAGGCGATGTTGATCATCGCGCTTACGGAAAAGAAGTTTTTCTATTTGGTTTAAAGCACTGCGCGATCGAAGACCGCTCAGCGTATTCCAAAATTGAAACGAGAATGTGGCCTTAGATTCAAGAAGTCTGTTGAACTAATTCTTAAGCATAGCGATTTCAAAGGCTTTTAAAACGCTCCATTATCTCCACCAAGGTTTTCAATATCCGGGGTTCTCGG
>JBEIHA010000441.1:0-2209 GCA_040381635.1 Pseudobdellovibrionaceae bacterium | reverse complement strand
GCCCGTACTCTAATCCTCGATATCGCACCTCCATAGACGGGGATCGTGCCGAGAAGCGCTTGCAAGAACTCGGACTCATCCAAGTCGAGGGACAAAGAGTTTCGAGCGACGAAACGGATCCGTCCCGAAAAACCTGGCAGTGCTTACTGCGCACGGCGGACCTTCGCCCAGCCGACGATCGGCAGCTATCAAGCATGGCCGACGAATTGGAAAGACTTATGCGCGTGAATTCAACGGACGGTAAAGATCCGGCCAAGATAAAAAAAGAGATTCTCAAAAGGCTAGAGGATCACCGCTACTGCATAAGGACTCCCCTAGGTCCATCGCAAGTAGCTGAGGCAGCCTCGGACGCCACTGGATCAAAAGTGCTCGGGCGATGGTTAAAAGAGAATCCGCCCAAAACAGATGAAGAGAAAATGGCGGTCCTCTACATGTTCGGTAGCGAGGCATGCTTACCATCTGGTCCAATTCCCGAAGGTAATGGCTTATTGAACAATCTGGAGTTCTTACAGATGACACTGAATCGCAATCTAAATCAGCGCCATCCCGAGGATCTTTCTCGATTAGAGCGAATCATTCTGACCGAGCCCCGCGTGCAACAGGCAATGGGATGCAAGGCCAATCCGAAAAACAATTGTTTTGACGACGAATCGGTGGCTGGCCCGCGCGGCTCTGGGACCGCAACTGAAAGTGAAGTGGCGCGATGAAATATTCGATCTTTGTTCTGTTCTTCCAGTGGTCCGTCATCGCCGCGCCCGCCGCTGGCGTAATGAACCTTGGATCCATCTCTTGGAGCTATGAGATTCAAAATAATCAGAACCAGGACTATTGCGTCGTCACAGTCCTTCGCAAGGACGTGGTTCAGTCGCAATCGGTTTGGCCAAAATCGTTGTGCGAAAAGCGCTGGGATGAGCTTGAAAGAATTGTTGGCCGCATCAAAAGCCCGCTAGCACGAACCACCATGCGCTGTGCGCAGCACATGGCACTGCTCTCGCCCACGTCGTCTAAAAAATCGTCCATCAAAAAAAGAGATATCTGCTGGGATTTCGCGGGCCGGGCCACCGAAGCGGATTTCGCCGCGTGGTGGAAAAAAGTCGGACGCTAAGTGCAAATACGGGGGAAGAAAGCAGTCCCCCTTTTTCCTTAAACTTTACGCAGCGAGCTGCAGAAAAGGCTCCGAGACCTTTATGATGTCTTACGCGCTTTCCATCCCGCCGGTGCCGGTGGTGGTGTCTTTCTTGACTTCTTTTTGGCCAAGGACCAGTTGTGGCTTTTCGTGCTTTTGGATCACGTCGGCGGTGATGATGCACTCGATGACGTTGGGTTTCGAGGGGATTTCGAACATGATGTCGAGCATAGCACTTTCGATCACGCCTCTTAGTCCGCGGGCACCGGTGTTGCGCTTGATCGCTTCTTGGGCGATCGCCTTCAATGCGGCGTCTTCGAATTTCAAATTCACGTTCTCGTAAGAGAAAAGCTTCGCGTACTGCTTGGTCAAAGCGTTTTTCGGCTTGATCAAGATTTCGATCAACGCGGCTTCATCCAAAGGATCAAGTACGGCGATCGAAGGCAAGCGGCCGATGAATTCGGGAATCAAACCGAAGCGAACCAAATCGTCGGGTTCGATTTTCTGCAGGATGTTTTCTTTCGCTTGGAATTTGTCTTCTTTGGTCTTGATGTCGGCCGCAATCCCCATGGACTTGCTGGTCAGACGACCTTCGATGACCTTATCAAGACCTACGAAAGCACCGCCGACGATAAACAAAATGTTGGTCGTGTCGACTTGAATAAATTCTTGTTGGGGATGTTTGCGGCCGCCTTTCGGGGGCAAATTCGCAACCGTTCCTTCAAGGATTTTCAAAAGCGCTTGCTGAACCCCTTCGCCGCTGACATCACGGGTGATGGACGGATTTTCGCTCTTTCGCGAAATCTTATCGATTTCGTCGATATAGATAACGCCCTTTTGACATTTTTCGATGTCGTAGTCGGCCGCCTGCAGCAGGTTCAAAACGACGTTTTCGACGTCTTCACCCACGTAGCCAGCTTCGGTCAGCGCGGTGGCATCGGCCATGGCAAACGGAACGTTCAAGATTTTAGCGATCGTTTGGGCAAGAAGGGTCTTACCCGAACCGGTCGGGCCAATCAGCAAGATGTTGGACTTCGAAATTTCGACGTCCTCTTTCTTGGCGCGGCCACCTTTCATAAAGTT
>JBEIHA010000440.1:0-2221 GCA_040381635.1 Pseudobdellovibrionaceae bacterium | reverse complement strand
CAGTTCCCGCCATCTTCGCGTTGACGAAAGAACCTTTGATCGTTTTCACTTCGAATATCTTCGCGATTCTGGGTCTTCGCTCCATGTACTTTATGCTGGCGGGGGTTATGGATCGCTTCGCTTACATCAAGTATGGTCTGGCGTCGGTGTTGATTTTTGTTGGTCTGAAAATGGTTTGGTTGAATGAGGCCTTCGGCGGCAAATTTCCGATTCATTGGTCGTTGATCATTATTGCCACGTTGATCGGAGGCTCGGTCCTGGCTTCGGTGATTATCGATCGACGACGTCCGACGGAGGCGGCGTAGACGAATCGATGGCTCGGCAATTGCGTGGAGGCGTTCGCTCGCCTTCGATGACTTCGAAAGTCGTGTAGGTGCTTTGGCGCTTCAAATCTTTCAAAAGTTCCGATTGGAAGTTAACTACGACCGTTCGCTCGTCGTTCAGCTGCATGCTGTAGACGGCGACGTCGTTGAATAACTTGGCGATGACCGAAATTTTACCGAAGTCGAAAAGAGCCGAGAAATTTTCGATGCCCCCACTCGGTCGGCCCTTTAAATCATAGAGCAAGCACATGGTGCTCAAGATTTTGAACTCTCCGCAGTCAGCAATGTAGCTATCAACGCATCTGGCGAAAGCGGGCACGGATGCCATAAGCGATAAAGCGAGGGTTAGAGCTTTCAACAAGCGGCACATATTTGATTCTCCAGATTGTAGTCTAAAGGTAAGCAACTTCAGTGCCCACGCCGGCTCCAATTTAGGCTAGCTACAACCTGGAAATCGGGCCGCTTTTTGGCAATTTGGCGAGCTTGAATCAGCGCAAAGAGCGCGGTCTGGCGGGGGGTAGGGGCACGATCACTTCGCGGGGCGGGAACCATTCGGCCGGGCATGACTCGCGGTTTTCCTTTTTGGCGAAGTCCCCGGGCGAAAGATCGCAGCATTTCATCAGCGCCGGAGCTTGAAGGCGGGCTGTGCGAAAAGCGTGTAAGATCGTCTGTGAACGGCCCGGCTCTTCGCGGCTGAAATTTGGATAGGCTTCGTACATAACAATGCGTGTTTGCGTGCTAATGCCAGAATTCAAGATATGAATTTTCGATAGATCCGTACCGAATTCGGTTTTGACCAATTCAAAATCAGCGCCGCCGGTCACTTGGTTCGGCGTCAAATGCTCGCGGTAGCTGAAGGATCTTAGCTCTTTGGTGCCGGGCTTTCTTTTGATCGTGTACGTGCGCGTGGCGTTGTTGCGGACTTTGAATTTGATGTCGCCGGTGGCGGCATCGCAGGTCACTTGCCCCACGGCGGATCCACCTTCGAGTTGCCTAATATGAACTTCCATCTCTTCATTCATGCTGCGATAAAAGCCACAAATACGGCGGTTACCATTCAACGCCTTTAATTTTTCTTCTAGGGGCAGTTTCATAAAGTTCAAAACCTGCGGAGCCCCGGCGTTGTAGATTGGAGTGTGACAGGTGCCTTTTTGGATCGGGACATATTTGCGCAGGTTCGGGTCATTTTCACTGACCTCGGCGCAGGCGGTGGGTGATATTCCGTAGGTCAGCGAAATATCGGCCGCAAGCCACGCGGCGCCGAACGCTCCCCCGGCCAGAAAGCCAAGTCCCGCACCAATGGCACCTCGGCGGACGATGATGCCCCCCATAGCGCGAGCCGTGTTGCGTTCGCCCGCATGCAATAGAAGTGGTTTAGTTAGGGCCTGGGCTCCTCCGCGGGCGGCGGCTTCGGATACCGCGGTGGCGGATTGGCGGGCGCTGGCATCTAGAAGTCTGAGTTCTTTGTAGGCGCTGCTCACTCCTTTCCAACCGCCGCTGGCGGCGCCGAATCCCGCCCAGATCAATTCATCTTTCGACGGATTCAAGCAAATTCCGGACGGTGTAACCAGGCAGCTCAGGTAGCTGTACTTTTTGTAGAACTGGGCCAGGATGGTCGGATCGCAATTTTGATCCTTGAGCGTGGACTTTTCGTAGCGTTTGAAGGGATCGCCTTCACCTTCCTCGTCTTCGGGGGTTTCATCTTCATCTGTGTCAGCTTCCTTCACGGGCACGGGTGCTGGACGAGTGCGTGGGGTTTGGGCGAAGCTCTCGCGGACAAAGAGGTTCGTAGCCAAGAAAGAAATAAAGAAAATAAGAAGAAGCGAAAGAAACGAAGCTCGCATCCCTCAAGTGTAGCTAAATTTGAGAGCGTCGGGGCCTCAACGGAAGTCTAGATT
>JBEIHA010000439.1:0-2223 GCA_040381635.1 Pseudobdellovibrionaceae bacterium | reverse complement strand
GGACTTATCCTGCGACTTCGTGGGCGTAAGTTCATACTCAGGCACTTCGTCCACCGGCGAGGTCAAAGTGAATTTGGATTTAAGCCGCTCCATAAAAGGCCGCCACGTGGTCTTGGTCGAAGACATCGTCGACACCGGTCTGACGATGAACTACCTGCGCCGCCACCTCGAAAATCACAAACCAAAGGCCTTACTCACCGCTTCGCTTTTGCTGAAGCCCGACGCTCTGAAAGAAAAGTGTGACGTGGATTTGGTGGGCTTTAAGATCCCCAACGACTTCGTGGTCGGCTACGGCCTTGATTACCAGGGTTACTTTCGTAACCTGCCGTATATCGCGCAAGTCTCGAATATAAATTAAAGGCTCCGACGTGTTTATTCCAGCTCGGCGCGGGCTTGGGATTCTTGGGTGAGGGGCACTCGCAAAGTGTGTTTGCGGGTGAGTGGCGCTTTGCCTTTCCAGACGGCTTCGACGACGTGGGGATTCAGAAGCTTGGCGGCTTCGACGTCGTTGTTGAACCACTTGGCCATCTCCTTCCAAGATTTATTCTGCACGAGCTTTACTTCGGCGCCACGCACTTCGGGCATTACTTCAAGGGGGCCGAAATATTTTTCGGCATTGCGTTCGACGTCGAGAGCCGCCAAAAAGCTAGCGTAAAAACTAGCGGAGGCAAAACCGAAGCGGCCTTTGCGAACGTCCGTCAATTCCGCCAAATCGGTAGTTCCCATTTTTTCGGTCAAGCGTCTTACGCCCGAAGGTCCGTGGTTGTAAGCCGTTACGGCCAACGGCCAGGACTTGAGCATATTGAAATTGTCGCGCATCTTTTTAGACGCCGCCACGGTCGCGCGCAAAGGATCGTTACGTTCATCGGCCGAAGCATCAAGCCGCATGTACATGCGACCGGTCGAGCGCATAAATTGCCAGATCCCGCTGGCGCCGACCCGGGACCGCGCGCGCAAATTAAACGAGCTTTCAACGAAAGGTAAGCGGGTCAACTCGACCGGAACACTTGCTTTGCGGAAGATATCTTCCATCTGCTTCATGTAACGGCCACTGGAATAAATTCCGTTCATAAACTGGTTCCGTTGCCCCAGTTGAAAGCGCAGACGACCTTTGCGGGCGGCCTCTTGAAATTTTTTGGGCTCATCCACTTTCGCGAACATTTCCCAGTAGCGCAGGTCTTCGCCGGTCAAACCCTCATTCGATTTCAGCTCACCCAGACGCTTCAGACGGTCGGCGATTTCCTTTTTCTTGTCGTCGACCCGCTTGCGGCGAGCTTTTTCACGCTGCCGATCGGTTAACTCGGTTTGCGCGGTGATATCACCGAAGTCCAAACTTTCGTAGGTGACGTGAACAAACTGACTGTCGTGCAGTAAACCTTGGTCGGAAGTGTATTTCGTGTAGATGTCTTTCCAAAATTGCACGCGCTCTTCCATTCCCTTTGGAATACTAAAAGCTTCGGGCGTCCATCCCAGCGCGTTCTCTTGCCCCGAATAGTCCGGCGGCACCCACTTAGGGTTCAGTGCTGTGAACTGGGGCACCTCACCCGGCGGGGGCATGACCTCTTCGGTCTGTAAAATCGGTTCGGATTCAGGCCCCGTAATACCGTCGTCGGGAACCATGTCTAAAGCGAAGGCACACACGCCAATTCCCGAGGCCACTAGGCTTGCGGAAATCCATTTCCAACGATGAGCAAAAATCTTTGTAAGCATTACTTATTGGATCAGTTCTGTCGCGAGCTGGTCAAACAATCGCCGGACCAGGTCCCCTTGTTCAGCCCTCCCATTGAATATAAACGCGAAGGCCTGGACCGACCCATCCTTGTGTCCAGCGTAGCCAGCCAACGCCACGACCCCGGTCAGAAGCCCTGTCTTTCCACGCACCCAACCCGTGGCCACCGAATTCTTCATGCGACTCTTCAAAGTTCCGTCAATTCCTGCCAAGGGCATCGAACTCAGGAATTCGGCGAAGGTGGGAAAATGCTGCTGCTGCTTAGCCAGCACGGTGGCCAAGTCGATGGCCCTCATGCGGTTTTTTCGGCTTAGTCCCGAGGGATTCAGCAAAGTGAAATTCTTTGCATCGATCCCAAGATTTTGCATGTGGTCCCGAATGATCTTCATTCCAGCATCCATCGTGGCGGGTACGGATCCCGCTTGAGCCGCCAAATTCTTGGTCAACATTTCGGCAACGTAATTGTTCGAAAACTTCATCATGTCGGCGACGTG
>JBEIHA010000438.1:0-2245 GCA_040381635.1 Pseudobdellovibrionaceae bacterium | reverse complement strand
CCGCGCTGGCCAGATCCCGCACCGTCTTGGCGAGCTGGAAAAAGGCGATTGATTCGGATGTAATCCTTTAGTCCCAGAAAAGCCCGACGACCAATGACGATCCGGGTAAATGGACGACGATCCCAAAATTTAAGTTTTTCGAATTTCTTCCAGCGACTTGCACCTGTGACCGCCATAGCAATGGAGGCCGTCACCGCGCGAATAAAAGGCGTGTAAGTGAAGCGGTTGGTGAGCTGAATTTGGACATGAAGATGGTTGCCCGCATTGGCCCTGGCCAACAATCGAATCCCATATTTTTGTGCAAACCGATCCAAAATCTCCCAAACTTTTTTCTTATGTTTATGCAACGACCAGGGACCGGTGGCCTTAGTGGATCGCAAGACAAGGTGCATGGTGTGTTTCGTCGCGAGCGGCCGGGCACCGCGACCTTTGCGTTTCATCATAAGACTGCCGCCGAATGCTTTTTCTACAGATCCGATTCGCGATCGATGTCTTGGATCGCCTCACGATTTTCGATGCAAATGAACTGGTGAGGTCTGAGCACCGATTTCAAGCCTGCCTCGCCCGTTAACGCCATTGCCAGTTCAAAAAAATGAGTCGGGATAGCGACTGGGGGGCTGATGATCTCGGCGGACGAAGTCAATACGCAGCGTTTGGTCGTGCGCGCCGTCGAAATCAGATTGCGTAAGTGGTCCGCGCTCACTTGCGGTTGATCTACCGGCAAAACAGCGATGACACCTGGCTTGGCGTCTTGCGCGAGAATCGTCTTAACCCCAAACGCAATGGACTGACCCATACCGTTCTGCCATTCAAGATTGTGCGCTTGCCGAAAGCCCGATAAAACATTTCGCTCGGCAGAGGCCAATCCCACCGCCTCAAACTCCCCCGACAAATCATGCGCGCCCGTCACCACCAAAACGCGATCACCCGAAACTTCCCTTGCCGTCGCAAGGGCCCGCGCGAGCAGCGTTTGACTGCCCCCACCAAACCTAGCCAAAGCTTTCACCGAACCAAAACGCGAAGATGCCCCGGCCGCCAAGATCATCGTCCACGATTTCTCCTTTGGATTTTCAATCAACTCGCCCTGAATTTGCGCCACTACGGAAAGCGCGATGTCCTCGGGCGATTGGCTGTGGGGGAAAATCCCTGCGGGGGCATTTGTCACCCGCAGCAAGTCTTCACCAAGCACCTCTCCGTGAAAGTTCAATAGATCCGAAAGCAAACGCTGCAAACGTGCGGCGGGGCCTAAGCATCCCAGGTAACCCACACGGTGATCTTTCAAACCACGCAGAATTTCTAAATCCGCTTCGAAGTTGTGGGTCATCAGAACCACGGCCACTCGATCGCCATTGGGGATCAAACCGCCAAGCTCGCTCACCCCAGCCGATAGCGCTGCAAACGGATCAAAGCGGCCTGCCGTAAGAAAGCTTTCGCGGTAATCCAAAAACGTCGCGCTCCACCCCATGGCGCGTGCAAGTGGGCCGTAAACATCCGCATCCGCGCCGCAGCCAATAATAAACAAGCGCACAGACTCAACCCAAGGTTCATAGAGTGCTTGCTCTTCCGCTACACAAGATTCACGCGCGCTGCGCTGCCCAAGATGTTCTACGGAAAGATCCACCCGCACAAACCGAAAGCGAGGCATGGGCCCGTAGGGCAAGAGCAAATCCAGATCACTCGCGCACGCGTCCTCAAAAAGAATATCGATCACCCCTTGGCAGCCCGTCTGATAGCCCAACAAACGGTCTTCGTCGGCAAGCGTGCTGAAGGACGATATAAACGGCAGTCGAGAAAAGCCTTCGCGCGCGGCCTTTTCGATGGAGGCTTCGAGGCAACCTCCGCTTAAAAATCCCAAAGATTCGCCGGAAACCAGCGACACCACTTTTTTTGCACCCACGCCGCGGTAGCTTGATCCGTTTTTGTGCACGAGGGTGCAGAGCACCAAGGATTCTGTGGCACGGCGGGTCTGGATGAATTTTCGGATTTCGCTAAGATCCTTCATGCACGTACTATAAATCCTAAGGTTTATTATTTCTGGAGGCCAGCATCATGGATATTCACGTCAACGGTCAATCAATCAAAGTCGAAGCGGATGGTGACACAGCGTTGTTGTGGGTGATTCGGGATGAGTTGAACTACACCGGCACCAAATTCGGATGCGGCATGGCGCTTTGCGGGGCCTGCACGGTTCACATCGACGGTCAGCCGGTGCGTTCCTGTTCGTATCCACTGAAAGCCGCGATGG
>JBEIHA010000437.1:0-2252 GCA_040381635.1 Pseudobdellovibrionaceae bacterium | reverse complement strand
CAAAATGCACTTCGCCATTGGGGAACGGACTGCTGCAGGTCGGTGAATAATAAAGCGTTTTCTCGTCCCACAAGGTCCATGATCCCAGCGGCGCTTTCGGCACCGGCGCCAAAAATTCGATCGCTTTAGCCTTCATCCGCGGCAATGCTTCCTGGATCAATCGGGCACGACGATGGGCCGACACCGAATGAAGCCACCAATTGCGTTGAATCGCGCGC
This sequence comes from Pseudobdellovibrionaceae bacterium, assembly GCA_040381635.1. GTDB lineage: Bacteria > Bdellovibrionota > Bdellovibrionia > Bdellovibrionales > UBA1609 > JALHOQ01. The sequence continues at coordinate 2,034 of JBEIHA010000437.1, read as the reverse complement.
AAGTGTTTGGCGGCCCCAGATATGGAATCGAAGTTAAACACCTGAACATCGGACCATACGTTCTGCGCCCAGTGGGAATGGGCTTGGTCCTTTGTCAAAAACAAATTCTCTTTGCTTGATAAGACAAAGTCCCCCAGCTCTTCGCGAACGAGGTCCGCATGATCATTGGGGGCAAGGATCATTTTCATGGCGATCAGAACACTTTAGCGACGGAAGCCAAAACGGCCTGGTACATGGGCTCAGACGCCAAGCCAAAGGCCATCGTCAGTAGAGCCAAAAAAATGACCGCGAAATAGCTGAGCGGGCGAAGTTCAAAAGCGTAGCGTCCGACAACGGGTTCTTCCATGTACATCGCGACGATGGGACGAAGATAGTAGTAAACACTAATGATGGATCCGACAACGGCCCAAACGGTCAGCCACACCAGACCCTGTTTCACCGCAGCCGAAAAGATAAAGAACTTACCCCAGAAGCCGAGCGTGGGTGGAATGCCGGCCAAACTTAAAAGTAGAATCGTCATCGCCAAAGCCAACCAAGGCTTATCGCGACCCAGTCCACGCAGATCTTCGAAAGTCAGATCCGAATCGGAGCGGGTTTCCAGAAGCGAGATCACCCCGAACGCCCCGATGGTCATGATCGAATAAGAAAAGATATAAAACATCACGCCGCTCGCACCCAGCATACTGGCGCCACCAATACCGGCGGCGATCAAAGCGATCAGCACGTAGCCTGAGTGCGCGATGGAAGAATAGGCCATCATTCTTTTCAATGATTTTTGCCGAAAGGCGCCAACGTTGCCGACCAGAATGGTCAGTACAGCCAGCCACTGCAAGACATCCACGAATGGCCAAAAGCGTTCGACCGTGAACGCTTGCGAGGCCACCAAGCGAAGAAAGAAAGCCAACGAAACCGCTTTCACGCCCGTCGCCATAAAGCTGGTCAATGGCGTCGGTGATCCTTGGTAAACATCCGGGGCCCAAGCATGGAAGGGGAAAATCGCGACCTTAAACAGGATACCCACCAGCAGCAACACAAAGCCGAGGAGGAACAAGCGATTGGTGCTGAGTAAATTGGGCGTTGCTGCGATCATATCGGGCAAATAGGTCGAACCCACGGTGCCATAGATAAACGAAATACCGTAAAGCATCAGCGCCGAAGCAAAGCTGCCTAAGATAAAATACTTAAACGCCGCCTCTTTGGATGCGCGCTCTTCCAAGCTCATCGCGATCAACATATAGAGGCAAAGCGAGAACAATTCGAGACCCACGAAGACCACGATCAGATCGTTAGCCCAAGCCATCGTCAGCATCCCGACGACCGAGTTCATAAGCAAGAACATGTTCTCGGTGAATTGACGATCGTTGGTCGATTCGGAATCGCGCGCGAAGGTCATCGCCACGGCCGCCACGAAAAGCAAAATCAAAGCCGTAAATCCGGAAACGCCGTCAAAGACCAAGGCGCCGTCAAAGGCCGTACGCTCAGATCCCATGGTGGCCACCGTAAGGCCTGCGGCTACGATGATCCCCATGTACCCGTAAATTAAGGTGGCGAACGAATTTTGCTCCACATTTCCGCGCAAAACTTTGATCAGCAAAGGGACACAGCTGAACAAGAAGAGTGCGACCGCGGGGCTCACCAAAAGAAAATCAACTAAGCCGAACTTAATTTCCATGACCTTTAGACCTATTCTTCGAGCTTCAGCTCGTAATTCGTACGATTCTGCACCAAATGCTCAAGGCTTGCCTTCGACCAATTCAAAAAGTCGCTGGGGAAGACGCCCAACCAGAAAATCAAAACAATAAGCGGAATCAAGACCGCAATTTCGCGCCCATTGATGTCGAGGCTTTCTTCCTCAAAATGACCCAAGGCTTTACCGCGGGGACCAAAGAAGATGCGCTTCACCGCCCACAACATGTAGACGGCACCCAAGATCACACCTAGGACGGCGATACCGCCAAACCATTTGTTCGCTTCGAAAGTGCCCAGCAGGATCAAAAATTCACCGACAAAACCATTGGTCAAAGGCACCGCGAT
>JBEIHA010000436.1:0-2254 GCA_040381635.1 Pseudobdellovibrionaceae bacterium | reverse complement strand
CAACAATCTTCTGGAAGCTTTGGATCTGAAATCAAAAACCTTGTTCTTTGGGAAAGCCGAGTTTGAACAATGCGGGGCGAACTTAGTTCGTCGCGCTCAAACCTTAGCATTTTCGTGCACGCTGCCGATTCCATCGACCGCCCGAATTTCCCGCCTGCAGAATTTCATCAATTCGAAATCCAAAGAAATCACTTTCGGCGGCACCAAGCGCACCGTTTTGATGTCAGTCAGCGAAGACGCTCGTCAACTGACGTTGTCGACGGCCTTCGATGCCACTGGAATTGATTTTGAGATTTCAAAATTCAACGATGATTTCTACGCCGTGTACGCCAAGGTTGCACAGTTGATCATCAGCGATGCCTTGAAGCAGCAGCCGGTCCGTCTTGAAGTTTTGGAAAGTCGTTAATCTTTATAAAGGGAAGTTACAGATGAAAAAGTTGATATTGCCTTTGTTCGCCTTGAGTTTGCCGATGGCCGCGCAGTCCGAGATGATTTCGTGCGCCACGGTGAATACCCTAAACAAATACGAAGTGGTCGATCTAGCAAAAGTCGCTGGTAAGATTCACATCTGCCCGGGCTCGCGTTTTAATAAATACGAGTTAACGGACATCATGAAGTCTGGCGGCGCGATCACTTTGTTTTCAGATCAAATCACTTTCTCGAAGTACGAGATTGTGGACTTGGCTAAGGCGGGATCGCTGGTGCTCTGGGTCAATAGCGCTAAATTCAATAAGTATGAAATGGTCGATATCATTAAGGCTGGCGCGCGCGTCATAATCTTGAAAGACACCATCTACAACAAGTACGAATTGATCGATTTGATCAAGGCCGGCGCCAAGTTCGGTGACTAGGGCTTTTTCTTCTGCGCGATATATTCGCGCAAAGCTTTTACCGAGATTCGGGCAGGCGATGCCGCATTGCGCTGCCGACGCGGCAGCGCAATGCGTAGTCAGGCGGGTTGTTGCGAAACTTCAGCTGTAGGCCGTCTATCCCTGTTCACAGATAAAAACGGGCGACCTAAGCCGCCCGAATTCAATAAAATCGAATGTATTGCCGGAAACGGAACCGGGTACTTATTAAGCCTTGCGGGCTGCGTAGTACTCGGTGAAGAGACCAGCGTCGAAAGCGAAGGGCACGTGTTCGGTGCCGGGGATGGCCTGAACCACGCCGACGTCGAAGCCGCCTTCAGATTCTTTGCGCAAGTAGTCCGGAACTTCCAAGCGCGGTGCGTTCGAAGCTTGCAGAACGATTTGGTTCTCGCGCGCCTTTTCGGTCAGGCTGATCTTTCCGCCTTGCGGAACGACGTAGGAACCGATGCTGACTTTTTTGCCGTCGACCAAAACGTGGCCATGGCTGCAAAGTTGGCGCGCGGCGCGGATCGAACCTGCGAAACCAAGACGGAAAACCAAATTGTCCAAACGACGTTCGAGCAAACCCATAAGCTTGTTCACCCAGTTGGTGGCAGAGCCTTTTTTGGAATTACGGATGAAGCGGCGAAGTTGTTCTTCACGCAGGCCGTAGTGCACGCGGATTTTTTGTTTTTCTTCCAAGCGAAGGGCGTAATCGGAGTATTTGCGGCGTTTGTTGCCGTTTTCACCGGGAGGGTAGGGGCGTCTTTCCAAGGCGCCGGGCTTTCCCAGGCCGGGAAGTTCTGTTCCCAAACGACGTTGAACTTTGAAACGCGCGACTTTACCTAATCTGACTCTGGACATCCTATTAACCCTTTCGTGGTTACCTATCGCGTGAGCGACCGATGTTTAATATTGCGGGACGCAGGTTTGCGGCCCTTCGATTTACTAACGAAGTCCTTGGTCTTAGCAAGCGGGCTATGTCAGATCAAGGCGTTTTGTTCGCAAATGGAGTGAAGACCCCTAAACCAATGCCAAATCTGGGGGAGGCTACACCCAGGAAAGCGATCATCGTGGCTTTAAATGGGGCTGGCGCTGCTTTAGGGCCTACGAGCGGATCCTTGCACCGGTCCACTTTTTAAAGCTTTTTCTTAATGGTGGAGATCAATAGACCCAAAACCGGTATTTTTTCGTAAACCATTTTCCCTAAATCCACGTAATCCCGATGCTCCGAGACCAGACCTTGATCATTGAATTTGAACACCGAACAGCCCGGCACTTCGAATTCGGCACCGCCGTTTAGACCGCGGGCCGTCAACTTCATCAATAAACACCAAACAAGGGGCATTTTCCTTCGCCTTTCTAAATAAATCCCGCACCCGGGAAGCCCCGACCCCGACGAACAT
>JBEIHA010000435.1:0-2258 GCA_040381635.1 Pseudobdellovibrionaceae bacterium | reverse complement strand
GGTGCCAAAAAGGGAGCATCGGTTTCAACATGCAGCCGGTCGATGGGAACTTGTTTCACGACTTCGCGCAATTCCTCGGCCTTTTTGAAAGTCACCACGCCGCTGATCGAAATGTCCCAGCCGTTGTCCAGGCCGACTTTAGCCATCTCCCACGTGCCGGTGAAGCAATGGAGGAGCCCGTGCGCACGACCTTTAAATTCACGCAGGATTTGCATCGTGTCAGGTTCGGCGTCACGCGTGTGGATTTCCACGGGAAGTTTCAATTCCTCGGCGAGTTCAAGCTGCGCACGGAAGGCCGCGATCTGCACGTCCTTGGGGGCGTTGTTGTAGAAATAATCCAGGCCCGTTTCACCGATCGCAACGACCTCTTTACGGCCGGCGTTTTTGCGGATGAAGTCGGCCATCTCGGGACTATACAACGACGCTTCGTGCGGATGAATGCCGAGCGAGCACGCCACCACCGGATAATATTTTTCGGCGAGGCTCAACACATGAGGCAAATCGTCAGGACAGGTGCCGATGGTGATCATATTGCCGACGCCGCTTAAGGCGGCGAGGCGCAAGGCCTCGTCGGCTGGAATTTCGAGCATATTGATGTGAGTGTGCACGTCGATAAAAGCCATAACACTATTCTAACTCAAAGCCGCCCGCGCCCGGTAAAAAAAGTTTTCCAGCAATAGGGAGCGGTCCACGTTGGCCAAAACGTCCAATTCCACCTTGTAAGCGGACTGCCAAAGGTCCGTGCGTCGGCGTAAATTTTCGGGATCCGTTGATGCCTGGGCCAGGGTCTGTCCGCGCAATTCCCGCTGCAGCAAACGAACGAATTGCAAAGCGACTTCGCGGTCCTTTGACTCGGCCTGAGCTTCTTCAAGCGCCGCGCGCTGCCCACGCCCCGCCTGCTCCAAAAAACGTGCAGCTAAATCGCGTAATTCCTTCTGCTCGGGATCATCTACGTAATCACCCGGCGCGAAGCGAACCGTCTGCACGCGCGAGCGTAAAGTCGGCAAAAGCAACGAGAACTCAGAGGTCACCAACACGAAATAAGTTTCGGGCGGTGGCTCTTCCACCGCTTTCAATAATGCGTTCGCCGTTTGTAAATTAAGTAAGTGAGCTTGGTCGATGATCACGATGCGTGCGCGGGAAACCCGCTGCAGAGACAAAAAATTCAGAATGTCGTGCGCGGCTTCAAGCTTAATGGTGTTTTTCTCAGGCGCGATCAGCAAAACGCTTTCGCTGGATCGCCCCTCCACCCTTAAGCAGGGCCCGCAAGAGCCGCAGGGGGATTCCTCTTTTTCGCAAACCAAAAGCTGCGCAAAAGCCCAGGCGAAATCCATTTTTTCGACCGCCCCCGCACCAGAAAAAGCCATCGCGTGCGGCAACTTTCCCTGGAACTTTTGGTTACGCAAACGATCCCAAATTTTTTCGACGCCCTTAAGGCCATCGATCACGCGAGCCATGCGCTGCTCCGCAACTTTAACGTCAACTTCTCGAGCAATTCGTGTGGTTTTTCGCTGGCCGAAAGCACCAACCAGCGCGCCGGATTTTCTTTGGCTAAACCCAAGTACGCAGCGCGCACTTTTTGGTGAAATTCCTTCGCTTCGCGCTCGAACCGATCGGCCTCTTCACCACGGCGGCTTAAGCGGCTCAAGCTCTCTTCGACGCTCAAATCAAGGAGCACGTAAAGATCGGGTTCTAGGCCAGCGGTGGAAAAGCGATTCAGCCATTCAATTTCGCTCTTGGCGATCGCCCGGCCTTCGGCTTGAAAAGCGAGCGAACTCGCGGCGAAGCGATCACTGATCACCCATTTTTTCGCATTCAAAGCGGGACGAATCAATTTTTCGACGTGTTGAGCGCGGTCCGCTTGGTAAAGCAAAGCTTCACTGCGTGGAACTGGCGCATCGCCCTTCACGCGCAAAAGCATTTGGCGGATTTCCGCACCTAGTTCGGTCCCACCCGGTTCACGGCTCACCACGAATTCAACGCCGCATTTTTTCAACTCGGCGCCTAGACCTTTGATAAGTGTAGATTTTCCCGAACCGTCTAGGCCTTCAAAGGCCAAAAAACGCCCTAACTGACTCATGCTTGAGATGTCTCCCAGACCTTGGTCTTAAGCAAATGTTTACTCACGCCGCGTTGCTTCTGCGCCGATAAGATTGACGTGAGTACAGCGCAGAAAATCAAAGTATTGATCGCCGACGACGACAACCAGTTGTCCCGGCGTTTGTCGGATTACATCTCTGACCGCGGCTTCGAAGCCC
>JBEIHA010000434.1:0-2263 GCA_040381635.1 Pseudobdellovibrionaceae bacterium | reverse complement strand
CTTCCCATTGCTCGATAGCCCCTTGAACGTCGCCGCCGTCATAAAGGATTTTTCCAATACGCACACGGGCACTCAAGAATCCGGGATATTCCTTAATCAGCGAGCGTAACTCCTTAAGTGCCTTTTCGGGCGATTCCAAACGCACGAAGCATTCGACGATCTTCATCGTCAATTCGGGCTTGCGGCTGCTCAGCGAAAGGGCCTTGAAGTATTGCTCAAGTGCTTCTTTGAAGCGCGTGTGCTGAAAGTACATTTCGCCAAGTTCATCGTGCTTAATGCTGAATTTCTCGTTGATGTAGGGGTCTTCGCTGCCGGCCTGTTTCGCCAAGAGTTCTTTGGCGTCGTCGAACACCTTGCGGCCTTCTTCGTATTTTCCTAAATCGTTCAGGATAATCGATAGACCAACGCTGGCATCGGTGTAAGTGGGCTCAAGTTCGAGGGCCCGCCGAAAGGCACGGATGGCTTTGTTGAACTTGCCTTGGTCGTAATAGATCGTGCCGAGCATATGAAAAACCTCGGGCGACTTCGCGTTTTTTAAAATCAACTGATTAAGGATCGGTTCGGCAAGATTGTATTTGTTCTCGCGAAAAAATTCGCGCGCACTGCCGAGCATTTCGTCGTTAGATATTATTTCCAATTTCGCGCCTCGCTTTCTCGGCTTCCGCGCTACCCCGGAATTGGGTATTCAGCTTCTGCATAAAGGACTTGGTCTTGGCGATATCTTTGATTTTGTGGGCCGAGACGGCCGCACCGTAAAGAGCGCGGGCGTCGAAACCTAAGTTCGGGTAAACTCGAAGCAGTTCTTCGAAGCGGCCGAGCGCGGATTCGTATTGGTCGCGAATAAAATAGAAGTTGCCGATATAGTATTCTTTTTCGGCGAGCATCTTGAGCGTCTTGATTTTGTGCTCGCTCGCGTTTTTGACGTGCGGGGACTGGGGGAAGGTCTGAACCACTTCGTCGAAATACAAAATCGCGCGTTCAGCTACGGAAAGATCACGGTCTATAGTGGACGGCAACTGACTGAAAAAACTTAAGCCCAAGCGGTAGGTGACATAGTCGATGCGCGGATGAGTAGGGTGCAATTCTTTGAACACCTGGTAAGCATTCTGCGCTTCGATGAAGTCTTCGCGTTTAAAATAAATTTCGGCGATGCGTAACTTACTTTCCGTGGCGAGTTTCGAATACGGGTGCTTGTTGGTGACTTGATTGTATTGAACGATCGCTTCTTCGAAGCGTTCGTCTTTTTCATATTTTTCGGCCAATTTGAAAGCGCCCTCGGGCGTGGCCGAGTCGATTTCTGAGGTGCTGGAGCACGCCACGTTGGCGGCCATAAACAGAGCGATCGAAAGGCGAAAAAGCATCATCTTCATAATTCCTGGAAGTCTAGATCAAGTGCGGGTGTCGATCAAGTGGCGGTATAGGGCTTACCTTTGCGAAGTGACGAGTAAGTCGTCGTTCTTAATCCAGCCGCTCGAGCCCTCGCTTTTTTGAACTTGCGACCAGTCCTTATCACGGCGGCGTATCAGGACTTCGGCCCCGCCCCCTAAATCGAAGAGTGCCACGCCGTCTTCGGTCGGAAGGCTAAGCGCGCTGGATTTCTTCGTGATCACCGTGGCGCGGGTCTTTAGTGAACCGTTCAACTTCATTGCCGACAGCCCCATGGAAGCGGCCAAGATCACCGTTAACGTGACCGCGGTGATCGGAAGCGCGGGTAGCGGAGCTTCCTCGTCCAGAGCGTGGCGGCGGTCGGCGAAGTAGCGGATCCATAGCCAGCCCGCACCCCCGATCAACAAGGCGATCACCCAAAGCGATTCGTACAGCGAGATAAACTCCAAATTCCGCTGGATCGATTCGCTGATACGGTCACGCTCAAAGCCGCGCGCTTGAAGCTTAAGTTCTGCGAAATCCCTACCGGCGCGGGCGGGGCGAAAGCCTGGCTCGAGAGTTAATGCTTTGCGCCAAAGAGCCAGCGACATCGGCGCTTGGTCAAGTTGGAAGTAGCTTAACGCCAGGTTATGTAAAAGTGCGGCGCTTACGGTGTTTTGCCCGATCAATTTCTGAAAATGATCCCGCGCCTGGGCGTATTCTTTCTTCTGATAGGCAGCTAGACCCTTTTCGAATAGGTTTTCGCTGAGGGAGTCCTCGGCGAAAGCGGAAAAAGTCAGGCACGCGATGAAAGCAAGGGCGCATAGTCTCTGCATTCGAAAAAGTTTACGGACTGATGCTTCAAGAGTAAACTCTAAAAACTTGATGGCATTCGAGT
>JBEIHA010000433.1:0-2272 GCA_040381635.1 Pseudobdellovibrionaceae bacterium | reverse complement strand
TTAAGTGATTACATTGCGCCCAAGGCTTTTGAAGACTACCTGGGCACCTTTGCTGTGACTTCAGGTCGGGGCTTGAATGTGCGCGCGGATCAATTTGAAGATTCAGGTGATGATTACAACTCGATTATGGTGAAAGCTTTGGGCGATCGTTTGGCCGAAGCCTTGGCGGAATGGGTGCACGTTCAGTTTCGAAAAATCTGCGGATTGAAAGAAGACCTGTCGATCGAGCAATTGATCAACGAAGAATACCAGGGCATTCGCCCGGCCCCCGGCTATGCAGCTTGCCCGGATCACACTTTAAAAGCTTCGATCTGGAAGTTGTTGGGCGGGTCTGAAAAAACCGGCATCACCTTGACTGAATCTTTTGCGATGGATCCCGGTTCAAGTGTATCGGGCTTTATGTTTTTACATCCGGAGGCTCGCTACTTCAATGTCGGCCAAATTGCCGACGATCAGTGGGCTTCGCTGGCAGCCTTAAAAAACACCACGCCCAAGCAAATTGAGCGTTGGGTTGCCTTTCAATGATGGATTTACTTAAACAAAGCGGCCTAGTGGCTCTTTACGATTATGATCTGACGTTTTTTCGGGACTGAATCGGCGTGCTCGATGGCCTAGGGCACCGGCAGCTGAATCAACGCTGCCCACCGCGTTTGGCGGCTTTCAAAATGTCGTCGCAAACCATAGCCGTGGTGACCGGCTTGACTTCCACCTGGCGGTATTTGCCGGCCTTAGAGTCGTAAATCTGTCGGACGATTCGGCCAGATTGGGTTTTTCTTTCGCTCAACACCACCGTGAAGGGTTCGGCGTCGCGGAAGGCGCGGCGGCTTTTGCGAACCATATCATCGATGTAGTTTTGCACCAGGCGCGTGTCCTTGGTGCGCAAAAAATCTTTCTGCAAATTATCTCTGTTATTGACATATTCCTCTGTCCAAAACATTGCCGACATAGAAGTGTTGCGAATTTTTGCGGCCGCTCTTCGATATTCTTTTTCGGCTTCCGCGGACACCCCTAGATACTGAATACGCTGGCTTTGAATGGCGAAGACGTGAGCGTAATTTTCTACCAACTGAGTGCGTAATTTTTGGTCGGGCAATAAAGTCTCGATGGCCGCGGAGAGTTCGGGCTTAGAAAAATTCTGGACGTTCGCAAGTGCGTTTAAAATCTTTTCTAAGTTGTAAGTGCCTTCATGAGTCGCCAGGTCTTCTTCGGATTTTTCCCACGCGCCGTAAATTTCCTCGTTCCCAGTCATCGCTAGCTTGAATAGAGTTTCGCCGAATTCTTTCGCGGCGGGGGTAGCAAGAATTTCGGCTTTGATCTCATTGAACAATCCTGCCATGTAAACTAATTCGTCGCGTTTCGTTTGGTGAAACTTGGTCAAGAAGCGATCGTAAACCGTTTGACGAGTGGGAAGAACCGCACGTAGTTCGGGCGACAAATTTTTGTTCAGCGTCCACCAGAAGGCGGCCCAGAGATCACGAATGAAGACTTCGGGGTCTCCGCTTGGTCCGTCGTCCGTTAGCTTTTGCAATTTCACATAACTGTTGAGAAAAGCGAAGGTGCCAAAGTCGACCATACGACCGTCGAGAGTCATATTCGATGGACTGGTGGCGCCATGGTACATTTTGTGCGCCCAAGCGTAGCCCAATTGGGTCGCTTGTCGGTCGATGGTTTCGTTAAGGCCGATCACGAAAAGCTCTTGCTTGCTCTTACCGGTTAGATTTACTCCTTCGGGCTTAGGCAAAGCTTCGGTAATCTTAAGAAAAGCAGATTTCACGCGTAGTTCATCTTCGGCTTGGTATTCTCCGCCCAATTCGCGAGCTTTTTGTTTCAATATATAGTGCGCGTAACGGAGGGGATCTTCAGATACGATCAATGCGCGAGGATGTTCCTTTTTATGGCCGATCATTGTGTTGGGCAAAACCACGGCCAAGGTTTTCAGCGCGCCGTAGGGCATTTCTAGATCCACCAGTTTGGCGATTAAGGATTCGCGAACGGCCTCTTCGAAAATGCTGGAACCGTCGGAATGGTGAGTTTTTGCCTGAACTTTGGGGGTACGGGCGCCTCCCTTGATGCGGAATTGACCAGCAATCACCGAACGACCGTCGCCTAGGTTCTGATTTAAGCCGATACCGCCGTAGCCACCCACGTAAAATGATTTAGTGACGTCCGTGTAGGCGCTCTCCGGTTCACTATAGATATTTCCGGCAAAACCGTAGTCGGCAAAAAGGGCCCGTAGGCCTTCGGGCGTAAGTCCCTGAGCGTCGACTTCGTA
>JBEIHA010000432.1:0-2319 GCA_040381635.1 Pseudobdellovibrionaceae bacterium | reverse complement strand
GCTTGAGCAGCAGCTGGTCGAGGAATTGCTAGATAAAAAAGAACGCCTGGCACGCGAAATCGGACTGATGCTCGAAACGCACGTCAAAGAAAATCCCGAAATGACTAGCAAGAGTTTGCGCCTCTTTCAAGAGCAACTCGATCGACTGATGGACACCCAAATCGTCACCCTTTCTAAACACCCCGGGGCAATCGAAAAACAAAAAACCTTAGTTCAGTTGAAAACCCGCGAAAAATGGAAAGCCCAGTTTATCGGGATGAGCATAGGCTTAGTCGCAGCTGTCGGTGGTCAGCGTGCTCTTAATATAGTAAGGTCCGAGACCTCGCCCATTCAGCGCCGCGTGACCGCGGTCCAAGATGAACGCAAAGCGGATTTAGAAAAGCGTAAATTCGATCCGGCGCAAACCAAAGAGTTGCGCGGCAACTACGCCGACAGCGTGATTTACACCGAAGATTTCGTGCGCAAATACCAAGACGAGGCTTTTCGTAAGAAGCTTCTGTCGGAAGCTGCGCCTTACATGCTAAAAACTTGGCGCATACAAGAAGAGAAAACCATTCAACTCCTCGCTTCGACGTCCGCTTTGGTAAATGTCCTCAAAGAACGTCGAGACGCCATCCATCCAGACTATATTCCGCAAGGAATAGAAAAGATGAAGGAGGCCGAAGCCGAAGCCAATTTGAAATTGCGCCAGTTACTTGGTTCGCAAGTACGTCTCGAATCCTATAAAAAGTTCGAGCGGAAGTTCTTCGAGGACAACGCCAAATAAATTTGGTCAATTAAGGCAACGTCGAGGTCGCTTGCGTCTGTTGATTGACCTGCTAAGATTAAGTCCGTGAGCAGCCAATCCCGCCCACTTGGGGCGGTGGCCGCGACAAGTAGGGGCCTAAGCGAAACCTAAGCCGCTGCGCTCCCACGAAAATGTGGTCACCGTGTTGGCACCCTGGATCAAGGTCAAGGGCAGTAAGGGTGAATCTCGCGGTGATTTCAAGGTGTCCGTTGCCAAAGTGCTTGCGAAAGATTTAACCTAGGTGCAATTTAGTAGGTGAGAAATATGATCCAAAGATTTTTTTTACTTCTAATTATGTTTTTCAGCAGCCTGGCGCTTGCCCAAGCCTCTGCCGAATTGGATCGGGACCTCATCAAGTCATCGATGCAAGGGGACGCTGCGTCAGTAAAAGCCCTGGTCGAAAAAGGCGCCAACGTGAACAGCGGGACGGATAAGGGTCTTACTCCTTTAATGTTAAGTTCGCTGCAAGGGCATGTGGAAATCGTTCGCTTCCTTCTTTCTCGTAAGGCGGACGTGAACGCAAAAGACGCGACCGGAACAACGGCCTTAATGGCGGCAGCAAAACGCGGGCATCTCAATGTGGTCACGGCTTTGGCTGAGAACGGGGCTGCCGTAAATCAGCAGTCCGAAAAGGGTCTTAGCGCTTTGGCGATGGCCGCCATGGACGGACACAGCGACGTCGTTCGCTTACTTAGCGATCGCGGGGCCAATGTAAATATTAAGGCTGAAAACGGACTTACCCCTCTCGCCTTTGCCAACCAGGGCGGACATTCGAAAGTGATCGAGTATTTGAAGTCAAAAGGCGCTCAGTAGTTGATTTCTCCAAAAAAATTGTAACAATGGAGTTGTGACAACAATTTTTTTGGGGGAATTCCAACATGATTAAATTACTTTCTGTGATTTTCTCGGTCTTCACGATGTCGGCCGCTTGGGCACAGAGCGATCTCGACAATGTGGATCTCAACGATCTACTGAACATCAAGATTCAATCCGCATCCAAGCAAGCTGAGCCCTGGGCCGAAGCGCCCGTGCCGGTGTCCATCGTGACTCGCGACATGATTAAGTTGTCGGGTGCGCGCACGATTCATGAAGCCTTAATACTTTTTGTACCGGGCTACACCGACTCCGAAGATCGCAACGAGCTCAACTTTGCCCCTCGTGGAATTTACGCCACCTCTCAGCAAAAGGTTTTAGTGATGGTCAACGGGCATCGGATCAATTCCCGTGCCTACCTTACAGCTATGCCCGACTACGGAATCGCCGTTCATAATCTAGAGCGGATCGAAGTCTTGCGCGGCCCCGGATCTTCACTTTACGGAAACGTGGCGCTCGCAGGCGTGATCAATTTAATCACTCTGAAGGGCAAAGACTTTAACAAGAATTCAATTGAGGCCGCGGCTGGTAACCATGATCAGCGCCGATTGCGCTTTCTCACCGGGAGTGGGGGCGAAGACTGGGACGTGCTGGCATGGGGTCAGTATTACCAGACGCCGGGGGAAAACCATAAACTGAATGGGAACGAAGAGTATGCT
>JBEIHA010000431.1:0-2319 GCA_040381635.1 Pseudobdellovibrionaceae bacterium | reverse complement strand
CGCCACCTGATCGAGTTCTGGATGGTGGAACCCGAAGTCGCGTTCAACGATTTGTACGACAACATGGAACTGGCCGAACAGTTCGTCGAATACGTGATTCAGCGCACTCTCAAAAATAAGGCCGAAGAACTAAAGGTGTTAGAGCGCGACACCACTCAGCTACAAAAAGTCATCGCGCCGTTCCCACGCGTGCATTACAAAGAAGCCGCACAAATGATCTTAAAAGAAAATCCCGCGTTCGAAGTGGGCGGCGATTTCGGCGCACCGGACGAAGCGATCATCAGCGCCAAGTTTGAAAAGCCGGTTTTCGTGCATCACTTCCCGACCGCGATCAAAGCCTTCTACATGAAAGAAGATCCCAGCGAACCCGAATACAGCATGAGCTGCGATCTGCTCGCGCCCGAAGGCTACGGCGAAGTCATCGGTGGCGGCGAGCGTGAAACCTCGCACGAAACCTTGGTGCGCAAGATCGGCGAGCATAAATTGAACGTGAAAGATTTCGAATGGTATTTGGACGTGCGCAAGTACGGCACCTTTCCCCACGCGGGATTTGGGCTTGGTTTAGAGCGCACGGTCGCCTGGATCAGCGGGATCCAGCATGTACGCGAAACCATTCCGTTCCCGCGCCTCTACGGGCGCAATTATCCTTAAACTTTGAAAGAGGTAACCAATGGAAGTTGAAATCACAGGCGCCCCCAGTACGACGGCCGCAAAGCTTCAAGAGCTCGAAACACGCAACGAAGGTGCTTTCGTCGGCGGCGGCGTGGATCGAGTTGAAAAACACAAAATCGGCGGCCGCCTGACGGCACGCGAGCGTTTGGATGTCCTACTTGATCCCGGCTCGTTCGTTGAAATCGACAGGTTTGTTACTCACCGTTGCGAAAACTTCGGAATGGGATCGCAAAAGATCCCCGGCGACGGCGTGGTCACAGGCTATGGCCGGGTGAATGGAAAAATCGTTTACGTTTATTCGCAAGACTTCACTGTCTTCGGTGGCTCAATGTCACGCACGCAAGCCAACAAGATCATCAAGATCATGGACATGGCCGTAAAGAACGGCGGACCGGTGATTGGCTTGAATGATTCTGGCGGCGCGCGCATCCAAGAAGGTGTCGAAGCGCTGGGTGGCTACGCCGATATTTTTCTTCGTAACGTCACCTCGAGCGGCGTGATCCCGCAGATTTCGGCCATCATGGGGCCGTGCGCGGGCGGCGCGGTTTACTCACCCTCCCTCACCGATTTTATTTTTATGGTGAAAAACACCTCTTACATGTTCGTCACCGGTCCCGACGTGATCAAGGCGGTCACTCACGAAGAAGTGACCAAAGAAGATCTGGGCGGCGCCGTCACCCATGCCTCGAAATCCGGCGTCGCTCATTTCGCCACTGAAGACGATCGCCACTGTTTGCTGATGATCCGCGAGTTGCTGAATTTCTTGCCGTCGAACAATTTGGACGACGCACCCGTTTTGCCGACGAAAGATCGTCCTGACCGCGTGGAAGAGTCTTTGAATACTTTTATCCCCGACAATCCGCGTAAGCCTTACGACGTGATTCAATTGATCACGAAAGTGGTCGATGAAGGTTACTTCCTTGAAGTGCACAAAGCGTACGCGCAAAATATCGTGGTCGGCTTCGCACGCCTGAACGGCCGCTCGGTCGGTATCGTGGCGAACCAGCCGCAAATTCTGGCCGGTTGCTTAAACATCGAAGCTTCGGTTAAGGCCGCGCGCTTTATCCGCTTCTGCGATGCTTTCAATATTCCCGTAATCACGTTTGTTGACGTGCCTGGCTTCTTGCCCGGGACGGATCAAGAATGGAAAGGCATCATCACCCACGGCGCAAAGCTCATGTACGCTTACGCCGAAGCGACGGTGCCGAAGATCACCATCGTCACACGCAAAGCCTACGGCGGCGCTTACGACGTGATGTCGTCCAAGCATTTGCGCGGTGATATCAACATGGCGTACCCGACGGCTGAAATCGCGGTCATGGGGGCCGAGGGCGCGGTGAATATCATTTCGCGCGCACAAATCTTAAAGGCCAAAGACCCGGTGGCCGAGCGTACGAAGCTGACCAAAGATTACGAAGCTAAATTCGCGAACCCGTACGTCGCCGCCGAAGCGGGCTACATCGACGAAGTGATCGAACCCGCATTTACACGTAAGCGTCTGATCGACTCTTTGGAAATGCTGAAGAACAAGCGCGACACCAACCCGCCTAAGAAACACGGAAACATTCCTCTATGAGCACGAAGATGTTTAAAAAAGTCTTGATTGCGAACCGCGGGGAAATTTCATTACGGGTCACGCGCACGCTT
>JBEIHA010000430.1:0-2322 GCA_040381635.1 Pseudobdellovibrionaceae bacterium | reverse complement strand
ATCGGACAGTGGGGCAGGGGCTTCGCCCGCTTGCGCCGGTATATTCTGAAAAACAGAGTGGAGGGGGAGTTTATTCAGGACGCTCATCAGTCGGTGGCGCGTTTTCGGCAGCGGTTGGAGCAGATATTACCTCGGAAGACTTTAGTCTTTGGCTTGCCGCTCTACGATTGAAAGACGGCATTAAGCTTCTTTGGTCGGGCCTTTCCAGGCACCCGCGTGGGCTTCGCCCGCCCACCCGACCAAAGCCCCGCCCCACGTCTCAAAATAAAACAAAAAACGCAGAACTGGACCTACGCCCGCCCGCAAACAGTCCGATAAGAACTCTAGAGAGAAAGGTACCAAAACTATGTATCTCCAGGGAAATCTACAAGCGGTGTTTGATGCTCTCTATCACATGGGAGTCATTGATCCTGTGCTCGAAATGGATTGGGGCAAAGCGCTCGATGAAATGAATGAGTACGAGGATGAATTCTTCCAGGTTCTGAATGTCGCCAACGAATATCAAGACGACATGCAGACGCTGATGGTGAATCTCAAAAAATTCAACCATCAGACTTTGAGCTATTTAGCGATGGAGGTTGCTCGTGAGTACGCGGAATATCATTCTCGCGAAGATTTGCAGTAGCGCTCTACTGCTTTCGATTCTAAGCCCCGCCGTCCACGCCGAGTGGAAGGTGGACTTTTCGCGCCGTACAAAAGAAACGCGCACGCAAGATTTGCGCGAACCTGCCAGCACCGATCAACCTGTGCAGGCGGTCGTCGGTGCACCGCCGCCCACATTCTTCGAATCACTGTTTCAGCCTGGCGACGTCGCCCAAGAAATCGTCGTGCTGAATACCGATAAAGGATTTGTTCCCAGCACAATTCGCGTAAAGAAGGGTCTTAATTATCAAATCCACGTCGTGAACGTGAATGACAAAGAAAAAAACGTTAGCTTCGTACTCGATAGCTTTTCGGAACACCACGCGACTTTCTACGGCAAGATCAAAACTTTCGTGATCCGTCCGCAGAAAGAAGGCATGTACAAGTTCGTCAGCCCCGAGACTTCGGCGCAAGGTAAACTGGTGGTGTTCCCAGCCGGCCCTGAGACGCGCGTTCCCGCTTCCGAGTAAGCGCGAGAGAGATATAAACGAAATGGCTGATCAAAAAGACAAAGTGGGCATTTACACCAACACCATCAAGGCTTTCCTAGGCCCCGTATGGCATTTGCTCGAAGACGAAAAAGTGACGGAAGTCATGATTAACGCCTTTGATGAGATCTGGGTCGAAGTTCGCGGTAAAATCCAAAAAGCCGAGGGCGTTAAATTCCGCGACGCCGATGCCCTTCTGTCCGCCGTTAACAATATCGCACAAAGCGTCGGCCGTCGTATCAACGAAGAAGAGCCGCGCCTCGATGCACGTTTACCGAACGGCTTTCGGGTGTGCGCGGTCATTCCTCCGTGCAGTTTTAAAGGCACGACGGTCGCCATCCGTAAATTCGCGACCACTCAGTTTACGTTCAAAGATTACATCAATATCGGCGCGATGACCGCCGACGCGGCTCAATTCCTCGACGTCTGCATGAAGCTCGGCAAGAATGTGCTCGTCAGCGGTGGTACCGGTTCTGGTAAAACAACGCTGCTTAGCGTTCTCTCCAATCGCATTCCACGTGGACAGCGCGTGCTGGTGATCGAAGATTCAAAAGAATTGAAAGTAGAATACGAACACGTTGTGTTCTTCGAAACTCAACAAGCGGATGAAGGCGGCAAGGGCGAGGTCACGGTTCGTGATTTGTTAAAGAGCGCTCTGCGCTTAAGACCCGATCGCATTATCGTCGGAGAAGTGCGCGGCAGCGAAGCTTTAGAATTGATTCAAGCCATGAACACCGGTCACAAAGGTTGCATGGGCACCGTGCACGCGAACAGCGCCGAAGATGCGCTTGTGCGCTTAGAAACTTTGGCACAAGGTGGAGACTCGCAGCTCAGTGAAAAAGCTCTGGTCCATCAAATCGCGAGCGCGATTGAAATCGTGGTACAAATTTCTCGTTACTCGGATGGGTCGCGCAGACTGGCGAGCATTAGTGAAGTGCTGGGCCACGACGCCGACGGGAAGTATCTCGTGACTCCGATTTTCGAGATTCCGCGTTTGGTGAAGCAAGCCGACGGCAAGCTTAAGGGAAACATCGAGCCCACCGGCAACATCCCTTCGTTTATGGAAGAAATCGAAGACAATCAAATCCCGTTTCCACGCGCGAAGTTCAGCAAAACGCCCCAAGCGGCTTAACGCGCCCCTCCTAAAGGACAATGAAAGGCTGCGTCACGGATCACCGATTTGCACCAAGGT
>JBEIHA010000429.1:0-2352 GCA_040381635.1 Pseudobdellovibrionaceae bacterium | reverse complement strand
TACGCAAACTAGAGCTATGTTGTTGGTTACGGTTCTCATTTTCATGGCCTCGGGCGCTTTTGCTAACCCAGATTTCTCAGTAGATTCGCGCTCGGTGAGCTGGCGCGGTCAAAAATTGAAAGGTGTCGAGGTCCAGTCTTTCGAGACCACTTGCCCACCCCAATTGGCGGAGCGCAAGGGCGACGCGTTGTTCTGCGCCGTGGACGCGAACAATGTCTACCTGGGTCGCGACAGAAATCTCTTACAAAACAAGGAAAAGCTCGAAATTGAAATCCTTCCCCGATCAACGATCAAGGAGCTCGGCAAAAACCATTTTCTGATGGGCCGCACCGTTTATTTCAAAGACCTGGGCCAGGCGCTGCAGAACGCTGACTTCGCTACCTTCGAAGAGCTCGAGGAAGAAAGCGAATCGGGAATCGATTCACGACGTCAATGGGCTTCGGATCACCGTGATGTTTATTGCGCGGGACAAGTGGTGACGGGCTTATCGCCCAAGGGTTTAGCTTTCTGGCCATTTTTGTCTTGGGATTGCAAAGATTTAGTCTCTACCCAGATCGGTAGCGCTTTGCCCGCCACGGGTTACATCAGAGATTCCGGCGGAGTGTTTGTGTACATGGATTGCAAACTTCACCAGCGTCTTCAAGATGCGGACGCCGCCAGTTTCACTGTGCCGAACTCGCTGTTCCCTTCACGCGGGAAAGATAGCAAAGGGCATTTCTTTGATTGCGGCAACATGACCAAGCGAAAAAAGCGGCGTTAAAAAAGGCGACCCATCAATTGCCAAAGAGATTCGCCCATATCAAAGGTGAATTGGACGGAATAAAGAGTTTCGTTGTAAGGGGTGTTGGATCGAAGGCCCGTGTCGCTGCGATCGATTTCGGAAACTTGATTGGAATAGGACAAGCCCACGCCCAGGCGATCGAACCTAAAGTACAGGCCCCCGAAATACTCGATACCGGCCATATTGTAGTTAGTTCGCCCGGAAAACGGACCGGACGAAAAGTGCCGCCCCCACTCTTGGAAGTACTTCGCGCCGACCTGAAAGTATTTGTAGTTGACCGTTAAACCAGCCCCGATACCAATGATGTTTGCCGTTTCCAATTGCTCGCCGGTGTTCGCTACATTGTTTAGGTCCAAATATTTTCCACCACCGCTCAAATAGAGGTCTAGCGGGCCTCGGTAAAGTGGAACATTCAAATTGCCACGGATTGCTACGCCGTCGTAAATCGCATCTTTACCGCTCGGATTGGTGAGCTTCACGGAAGGGTAACCGATTTGAAACTCGGCGCCCAGGTTATAGGCCTGTCCTTTCGGACCCATGCTTTGAGCGAAGACAACTGGGGACGACAGGATCAGACTGACCAGAATTAAACGCGTCATTGTCCTGGGACCACCAGTAAACTATGGACCTGCTGAGTGTTGGTGCCCTTATGGAAAGTCCCGCGGTAGACACCGGTGGTGCTGATGACCTCAAGGGAATCCGTTGTGTCGGACGCAATCAATAGGTCCCCGTTCGGCAATTCGGCGATCGCGGTAGGCACATTGATCGTCGCCACGTTGTTAAAAATTGAAGTCGAGCCGGTCATCGTTTGGCTCGCCCGGTAAACCTGGTTGTTCGTCCCCACCCAGTACATATTTCCGTCCGAGTGATTGATGACGTCATTCACATTCGTCGGCAGGGCGGCGATCGTGCTACATGCCGAAGCAGTCGTGCTGCCGACAGTGTAAATAAATCCCGTAGTAGTGCCGGACTGTAAGGCAATCAGCTGACCGGCGTTGTTAAATACAATGGCTCGCAAGCTCGCTGGCGCCGCGCAGGGGGCCAATGCCCCGCTGACGAAGGCGCTTCCGGTCACCGGGATTCTTTCGCCTGTCAAACTGTACCGTTCAATAGAATTCGCCGCTTCGATAATGTAAACTTCCGTGCCCGCCTGATTTTTCGTTATTTTGCCGATGGTTCCGGTAAGAAGGCTGCCTTGAAGAAAGTTTGAATAACCGCCGCCTAAATTCACCAAGTCCAGTCGATCGTCGCCCTCGAGGCTGAGCAAAGCGTGCAGCTCATCAAATAGAACCAAGCCCCGCGGCCCGTTCACTTCGGCCTGGTAGTCGGCCAAAATGCTAAGAAAGTTTCCCTCGAGATCATAGGAAGTCACGTTCAGTGTCGTCGCCAGTTGGCTCGCGACCAAAACGCGGTCCTTGTCGAGACCTAGTGCGGCAGCGAAAAATTCACCCTTTGTTTTTTGACAAGCGACTCCAAAGACGCCCGCGCAAATCACTATTGAGATGAAACTGAGGATCGAACGAAGGCTGTTAAAAAAGGCCATGTCTCAGTTTCGGCCGTTGCGAGGTGGG
>JBEIHA010000428.1:0-2378 GCA_040381635.1 Pseudobdellovibrionaceae bacterium | reverse complement strand
GATTCACTTCCGTTGAGACCTCGAATTCATTTTCGAACAAAGCTCGCCTAGCGCCGTCGGAAAATAAATCCCACTGCGGCCCTCGAGTCACCCGGAGGAGGCCATGAGTCTCAGTATACAAACGCCGCAAGAAAAGGGAACTTGAACGATACGAAGGCTGATCCGCGATCATATTTTCTGCGCAGAGCACATCGCCCGCGCGCAACTCCCGACCACCGAATCCACCCCAACCGCCGTTCACAAAAGTGGATCGACTGCCCAGGACGACCTCGGCACCGAAACCGCCTCGAACACATAGGTAAGTGCGCATCTTTGCCAACACGCCCACGTCTAGAATTTGTCCAGAGTGCGCTTGGACCGCGGACCACATTTCGACGGACTTACCATCAACCGTCGCTTGCGCCTCGGCACCGGCCAAACAAAACCAGGTGTCTTTCAAAAAACGCAGTTTCAGACCCGAAGCGGTCATTTCAATAGCGGCCGCCTTGGATAAGTTGCCTAAAATCTGATTGCCAATACGCAGAGCCAGCGGGTCGGCCGCCCCGCCCCGCGATATTCCCAAATGGGCCGCTCCCATTCGACCGTGGTCTTGCAGAGTCGAAAACATCCCTGGCACAAGAACTTCAAGTAGAGAATCCCCGGGCCAATCACGGACCATGGCTTTCTTTTGTGGAAACGCACGAGGTTCGGAGAGCGCTTTGAAGCGCACACGATCCCCCGGCCTTAACCAGCAGGCGGGATCACGCCCGGCCGTGAATAAATCTACGGGTGTGCGCCCTAACAACTGCCAGCCCCCGGGCGATTCGACAGGATAGATCCCCGTTTGAAACCCCGCGATGGCGACACTGCCCGCCGGAACTTTCAGGCGCGGCAGTGCTTTACGTGGGACATGCAGGGCTTCGCGCAGGCCCAACAGATAGGGAAAGCCCGGTGCAAAACCCAAGAACGCCACTCGATATTCGCTATCGGTATGTAAGCGAATGACTTCTTCGACGGTTGTGCCAATAAGCCTGGCGACCTCCGCCAAATCCTCGCCGTCATAGTGCACGGGGATTTGCTTCAGTTCCCCACCCGTCATGTCTCCGAAGGTGATTTGCAAACAATGCTCACGCACAAATTCAATGCACTCCGCGGGTGGAGGCGCCAGCAAACCAAAATCAATTTGCAAACTTGAATACGCCGGATGCAGATTTTCGATCTGCCATTTCGGCGAGCTGCGACGAAAGACATGAAACAATTTTAATACCCAAGAATTGGTCTCGATCGAGGGGGGGCCGGGCCAAGCCACCAGAAGGCTGTTGTCCGAAACAAAGCGTATCGACGGCGCCGGGACCAAAATTTGACCAGGAGCCTTGCCCATTTTATCCATTTGCGACTAAGTATACAGACACTTCGCAACAGGGGCTAATAAATGATTTCGTATCAGGTCTACAAGGTTTTGCATTTGACCTCGATTTTTATGATCGTGCTCTCGCTCGGCGGGATGGCCGTCGCCGCCCTAAATGGCGGAGTAAAAAATCACCCCTTCCGAAAGCAGCTCGCTTGGACTCATGGGATCGGAATGGTCTTGGCTTTAGTGGCGGGTTTTGGATTGCTGGCTCGATTGGGTTTGCAACACAATCAAGGTCTACCCGGATGGATTTTCGCTAAACTAGTGATTTGGTTTATTATCGGCGGCTTACCGGCCCTCTTCATCCGCCAACCACGCTTAAGCAAACCTCTATGGCTTGGCATCATCACGCTGACTTTGGCGGCCACTTATATAGCGGGATACAAACCGTTTTAAGCGTTCGCAAATTCGTAGAGGCTGAATTCATCTTTCGCCCTATTTCGGGGATTAAGCGGCCCATAGGGCAAGCAAAGTCCACATGACCAGGACGACGCCAAAACCCGCCGAGTACGCCATCATACGATGAAAGATATTATTGTAGGTGAGATGAATTACGGCCTGGATCAGTCTTAAGATCACAAAAGCCCAGGCCAAGCCCACCATCACCGGACCATTCAATTGCAGATTCATGGATGATAAACAAGCCGCATAAAACAAAACGGGAACTTCAAAAAGATTGCTGAACTGGCGTGAGGGTATGGCGTCGTATTCCGGTAATGTCACATCGCCGGTCATGGCGCGGAAGTATTTGAATGGAACCTCTTTGGATTTCACGGCTCGCTTACGACCGCGCATCATGACTAGAGCCACCGCGATACAATACTTTTTCTAGTTTCATAGGTTACTCCCGCAAATTTAGAAATGGAGCAACCGAGTAGGCTCATTTGCGTCACTGATATCGAGAGGTTAAACACAAGTTTAGGCTCGGTAAGCCCGTATATTAGAGCCTGGGCTTTGCATTACAAATGAACATGATCCCACGTTTAGT
>JBEIHA010000427.1:0-2469 GCA_040381635.1 Pseudobdellovibrionaceae bacterium | reverse complement strand
CCAGACGAAGTCTTGATGCTTTGATCAGAAAAAAAATGGCACCGGACATCTGGCGAAGCTACGAAACTGATCTGATGCAAATTCCAGAATTGGCTGCTCGGTGGCGGAAATCTATTGGAATGAAGGATGACCTTCGACTGCTTAAGGAACTCTACGATCTTAAGTTGAAAGAAGTCGATCGGTTGCTTTCTAAAACGATGGCTTCGATTTCAGAAAGCGATCGAGCCACAATGAAAATCGCCATCTTGAGCGACGCCAACCAAAGCGATGAACTTCACGCGGCACTTTTTATGAGGCGACGTCCTTCATTTGTCCAAATGAGATGGACTGGCACTAAAGACGATAATTTAAATATTGGTCAAATAGCCGAACTGATCCGCGACGAGATGACGTATGATTAAATCTGCCGTCATTGCGACCCTACTGTTGATCGCGGCAATTGGCATTTACCGTGGCTCTGAAAACAAGAGGCCCAATGTCCTGATTGTCTCGATCGATAGCTTTCGCCGTGACCCTTCGTTCACCTACAACTGGCCCGGAGCGGACGCCCCAAATCTTACGCGAATGGCTTCCCAATCATTTTTCTTTAAGAATTTTTTTACCCCCCGAAGCTGGGGGAACTTGAATTATTGGCTAGCGCGGTTGCCCGCCAAATTTTGGGAGGATAATGGTTACGAAACTCTTGGACTTCCCTGGCTGCCCCGAGCATTACGCAAGCTAGATTACGAAGAGGCTCAAACCAGACCCGCAAATTTTTATATTTATATTAACCATGAATCCTTTCGCTTCGGCATTGACCACTTGAAATCAAAGCTTCTAAAGAGGCGGGACCGACCCTTCTTCCTCCAGGTACATATCAAGGAACTTCATCCACCGATGTTCCGTGAATCGGTCACTGCCATCGAAAAACTTTCTGATGCCTCGGCCAAGCGAATGCGACAGTACCTCGACCGTCCACAGGATTTCCCCGACAAAGCTTTGTTGTTTTATCTGCTTTTTGATCCGGTTTTAGGCACTCATCATAATTGGCGAACCGATGCAGCCGTGGACACTTTGATTAAGGGCGATGCAATCCCGGCGGGCTGGGGTCGCGTGCGCAGGATTAATTTCCAGGCTTCCGACCTATTCACCAATCTTTGGAAAAAATCCGCCGGCTTCGAAGAAGACATCCAACTTCTGCGGGAGCTCTACGCCCTTAAGATGCGTGATCTGGATGGATATCTGACCGAAATCCTCGATCTCTATGGCGATGAAAAACTAAAGAAGGACACCGTGTTGGTCGTCCTCGGTAACTTCGGATTCTCGATGATGGAACATGGATCTCTGTTTAATTCGGTTGAGACTTTTGATGAATTTATCGGCACGAATATGTTTATTCATCTGCCAGGTCAGGTGAAAGGCGAAATTGTTCAGGCTCAGGCGAGTTTAAAATCGGTGGCGCAATGGATTAGCAACCTAGTGACCGAGCCGAGTTCGGTACGAAATTTGAAGGATACGATTCATGACCCTTTTATTGTCGCCCGGAATTACACTGGTGAAATCATAGCTGGGCGGGATGAAAATCAATGGAAGTTTGTAATTGATATCTTAAGCCGACGAAGACAACTTTTTGATCTGAAAAGCGATCCTGGCGAAACCAATGATCTGTTTTACAAAGATTCGGCGGCCGCCGCGAAAATGGAAGCAAAACTTTGGAAGGAAGTTCTAGGTGATTGATTGTTGACCAAAGCCGTTATCGCCTTATGTTTCGCTACTTACGCGTCCGCTGATGACCTTGGTGATCTTCTAGGCCGTCACGGGATGACGGGCCAATTTTTTGCCGGGGCTAAGTTGGTCAGTAAATACAAGCGCTCAATAGGCAATCAGGGCTTCGTCGAATACCGAATCGATCGAGGAAATATGCAAATCTTCATCGAAGAAATTGCGACAACACCCGCTTTCGCAGAAAAATTTAGGGCCTTGCAATACAAAACAATCGAAGACGCTTACGTGAATCGACCAACGCCTTATACAGGTGCCAGTTCGGCGATCATGGTCTGCCCAAAGGAATTCCTGCCGACCAAAGAGTCAGCCGAATTTCAAGGTAAGAAAATTGAATTTCTGGTGGCCGGCGCTTCGGCCAGAAATGGTTTGGGCGCCTGCCACCCCGGCATGGTTGAAAAAAAAGCCGTGGTCTTCGTCGGCTACAACCGTGAACTCAGGACCGCCGTGCATGTCCGCGTGTTCATTCGCCAAAGTGATTTCAAACCAGAAATACTACGAGACTTTGCGGCCTCCCTCAGTTCCAAGGAACTAAGCAAACCTTAATTGCTCTTCACTCGTATTTCTAGCATGATGACGACGTGGCAAAAGCGAAAATCAAGACCGCATCGATTTACCTGTGTTCAACATAAGCGAGCGTCGACCCCTGTGCTACTTCTGCCCATATAGGGACTTACTACTTTTGCGCGGGGCTATGGGTGCAGTTCT
>JBEIHA010000426.1:0-2482 GCA_040381635.1 Pseudobdellovibrionaceae bacterium | reverse complement strand
CGTGAATTGGACCCCAGAGAATTTTAAACACACGAAGTCTTTCGTCAACGGTATCGATACCGTCAATGGCGGCACCCATGTCAACGCCTTGACGGCTGGGCTTTTGGCTGCGTTCAACCAAGCGACTGCTGAAGTGAATGAAGTCGAAGAAATCAGTGAAGGTATGCTGGCGGTTTTGAATTGCAAGGTCGCTCAGCCACGTTTTGAAGGGCAGACTAAGTCCCGATTAACCAATGCCGAGTTCATCGCCGACATAGAGCGCGCCGCTCGTGACCAGGCTTTACGGTTTTTTGCGGCTAATCCCCAGGCGGCAGGCATGCTTTTCGAGCGCATCAAAGCGTCGCGAAATGCCCGCACGGCCGCTCGTCGCGCCGCCGACCGAATTTATTTCCAGCACGCGCGCAAAGAGATCGACGAGGAAGTTTACAAGGAACAATTTGGCGCGCGCTCACACACTTGGCATGACTCGGCGGTGTGGATCACGGATCAACAGCTTTTGCAGTCCCATGCGGACATGTTTAAGTTGGATTCAGAATCTGTGGCGCTAGACGTGTGCTGCGGCAGTGGGGTTGTGGGAGCCTCTTTTAAAGGTAAAGTAAAAAAAGTCATCGGCTTGGATCTGACTCCCGAAATGGTGAAACTTGCAAGCCAGCGGCTAGATGAAGTGGTGCAAGGGAATGTTTATAATATTCCCTTTGGCGCAAACAGTTTCGATTTGGTTTGCACGCGCGAAGTCCTACATTTGCTGCCTTACCCAGAAAAGCCGGTCTCGGAAATTTTTCGAGTATTAAAACCTGGTGGACAGTTTATCGTAGGCCAGATTCTGCCCTTCGGCGAAGCGGACGCAGCCTGGATGTACCGAGTTTTCAAGAAGAAGCAGCCCTTGATCTACAATATGTTTCAAGAAGAAGATTTCCGTCGCATGCTGACATCCGCTGGTTTTGTGGACTTAGAAATGCGTGAAATCAATGTGTGGGAGTCCATTGACGTTTGGATAGACAGTTTTGAAACCACGGCGATTCATCGCTTTGAAATTCGCGAGCTATTCCGCAACGCCCCGGCAGAAGCCAAAGCCATTCACCCTTTTAAAATTCTGCCTAACGGAGAAATCCAAGATTTGTGGCGGTGGTGTGTGTTCTCGGTCAGAAAGCCGAAATGAAAATCGCCATCGTCGGGGGTGCCGCTTCAGGAGTGATTTCCGCAATCGCCTTGATGCGGGAGCTGAAAGAAGAAGCGGACCTCACCTTTTATGAGCCATCGGATCGGCTGGGCTCGGGGCTGGCCTTCGGCACCTCAAAGCTTTCGCATTTGTTAAATGTGCCGACTTCACGCATGAGCGCATTGGCGGATCAGTCCGAAGATTTCACGAACTGGCTTAAGGAAAATTCGCCCGAGGCTTTAGAAAGCCTCCATTTCCCGTTCGTCCCCCGGGTACTCTATCACCAGTATTTACAATTCGCTTTGGTCCGTGCTGAGCGCGAGTCGGGTAGAAAGATAAAGTGGATTAGGAGTAAGGTAAATGAAATTGAGCCAGGTGCCGGGGGCTGGATACTGAATAGTGATCCCGCGCAGGTCGATACGTTTAGTGCGGTTTTGGTCTGTACGGGCTACCGTTCGATGATTGACTCCGCCTTTATGGGTGTTGAACCCTCGGCGGGAAACCTCGTTTTTGACGCCTATTCAGACCTTCCCACCCCCGATCCCGAAAGGCCGATTGCGCTCGCCGGTGCGGGATTATCGGCCATCGATCACTGGCGGCATTTACGGCACGCGGGCTTTCGCGGAAAGTTTTATTTTATTTCCCGCCGGGGCTTACTGCCGCTCGCGCACAGCCGTGGAACGACGGTTCCAACCGTTAATGTAGAAAGTTTGGATTTTTCATCAGTGCGCGGCTTGTTTCGTGGAGCTCGGTTGTTGCAAAGCGAGCAAGACCTGGAATGGCTGGCGCTTGCGGATTCGCTACGGCCGCGAGTCCAGCGGATTTGGTCGGGCTGGGATCAGCGCAGCCGAAGTTCTTTTTTACGTCACGTGAAACCTTACTGGGAATTAATTCGGCATAGAGTGCCCGCCACCGTGTTTGAGGAGCTGCAATCTGAAATTAAATCGGGACGGGTCGAGGTGCACCGAGCTCGGATAAGCTCTGTCAAAAGTAGTCATAAGGGCCTTTGTGTTTCGGCGCGTAATGCGGATGGGTCGCTTGAATTAGACGTATCGTTTTTAATCAATGCGACGGGCGCGCGAGTTGAATCGCAGTTTTTACATGTAACGGGGCCTCGGATCTACCGCATCGGTCCGGCGGCGAAAGCGGAACAATGGGAAATTACGGCGATTCCCGAGATTGCTCGGCAAACCGCGACCGTTGCCGCGGAGATCCGTTCGAGCCCAATGCTAGTTCCGGTTCACACGGAGTTGTAGGGCAAGGCAGGGGTTCCAGCTAATTATTGATTTACCTGTGTTCAACTTAAGCGAGCGTCGACCCCTG
>JBEIHA010000425.1:0-2489 GCA_040381635.1 Pseudobdellovibrionaceae bacterium | reverse complement strand
TGATCACCGGGCCGGTTTCAAAAGCGAAAACTTCGGAGGGACCTCCGCCGACGACACGCTGGAAAGACGCTTCTTCCCGCGCGAGAGCTTCATTGAATGGGATTTTCCCAAAGTATTCGGCATTCACTGAGCCATGAAGGTAAAGCCGATGGGCGCGCTAGTAAAGTTCGACGCGGTCGTTTTCTTGAAAACCGCTGCCTGAGTGGACCACCGCTATGGCGCCGTCTTTTCCAAAATAGCTGACCACTTCGATGGTTCCTTTTAAGCGCCCCGGTGCCGTGCCGATAAAGCGGCCGGTTTCGGGGTCGTAAACGTCATCGCCTTCGTCTGTAACCTTCAAGACATCACCCACTTGCAGGCCCGATAGACGCCCAGCATTAACAAAAACTCGCTCGCCGGCAATGGCCGCCACCCGGCCCTCCCAGGACAACTTTTCCACCGCTCGGACCACACTGGGGATGGAGCTCAAGAAGGCCTTTCGGACCGCGGTCTTAATAAGTTCCGGGTCTTCCGCCAGATTATTGCTGACCTCTCCGCTTTCACCCACGCGCGTAGTGACCGCTTCGGTATCGGCAGCGCGCACTTCATTTAAGATCTCTTTGCCATTTTTGCCTGCATAAATGCGCAGTCGCACTTGAGTCGACACTTGGGCTTTGAGCGAGCGGATTAAGCCCACGGAATCACCGATGCGCTTGGCTTTGATCGACAAAACTTTACCTTCAATGACAGCCGCGACGCCCATGCCAGAGGCCAACTTCGCGACCTGCGCCAAATCGTACTCATTCTCTTCGGTTATAAATTTTTTGGGATCGTGAGGGAAATCTTCGGGGCTGACAACCACAAACTGACGGGTCTTGAGCAATTCGCGAACCACCGTCTGGCGCGCCACTTCCGAAACTTTTTTCGAAGTGTCCGGGCGCTCGTCTAAGAACGGTAAAACGAGAACGCGATGTCGTGGAGCTTCTTCTTCTCCCCGTGCATTGTAAGCGACGTCTTGAATTACGGGCCCGCCGGCTTTTTCAGAACGCATTCCCGAGAGGGCCGAGCAGCCCACGGTCATCCCCAGCCACAGGCAAATCATTATTTTCATGTCTCAATTGTACGGGAAACCGAGTCGTTTCTCTATTGGGCTGAAGACGGGGAAAGCGCTTTCACCGCAAGGACTAGACTGTTGTCCTGTACACCTTCGACATCGACCTTGTATTGAGGGAATCTAGCCTTCTGGACGCTCTTGGCGAGTTCTTCACCCGTTGTGTTGGTTTCGGCCTCAAAGGTCACGCGCGAGGGCTCGAACAGGCGCTCACGTAGGGTTTTGATCTCTCTTAACGATTCGAGCTGCTTTTTAAATTCGACCTGATTTTTGTAGGCCAGCTGACCTTCCACGGCGATGCGGATGACATTCAAATTGAGCGACCCGGCCATGATGGTATCATTAAGCTTTGCCGCGAACTCCGAAAGGATACGCTCGTTCGCTTGATCCAAGGCCGCCAACAAGGCCTTGGGCTGATCGCCAGCCGCCGCCTCGGAGCGGGTGGTTTCGCTCAAGCCCCGACCTGCCTTTCCCTGCCACAATTGCAAGTCATAGTTGATTTTTGAGGCCGCGCCGTCCAAGCGAACAATGTCAATCTTCCCGCTTAACACCACATCGGCCTTCAAATATTGAGCGAGTAAAATCATGTCTTCGCGACGGAGCCCTTCACTGCGATAGGCCGCCGGGATACCCATACGGAAACTGGGCGAGGACGGATCTAACACATAAACGTTTTTACCCTTAAACTTCGTGGAAATGGACTGGAAGACTTTTTTAAAGGCTTCTTGCGCAAAGGTTTCCTTTTTCTCTGCACTTTTCTCTTCACTGACGTCGGCCCACCAGACGTAGCGCGTACCCCGCGGCTCACTCACGGACACCAGTGGCAAAAGACGGACCGTGCCTGTTCCTAAGGCACCGATCTCACGCAGCAAGGCTTCTAAGTTATCGGTAGAGATCCGCATCTGCACCTGAACCCGAGTCTGACCGTTGGCTTCGGACAATTGAGATCCCTTTATAAACTGGACATATCGAGCGCTATTTTTAAGCAGTCGTTGCCGTATGCTGGTCCAAACCTTAAGGGTGCGTTCCGGGCCCAGAAGTTCTTCGGTTAAGCGTTTAGTGGCTTCCTCGGTGGCTTGGTCGAAGCCTTCTTGTTTAGCTTCGTTACCCGTTTTGGCACTGACGATTTCGAGGCTCATGTCCGTCAACTCACGCCCGAGGACTGCTTGGCTGGACAACAACAGCAATGAAACGAACAAAAAGGCTTTATTCAACATGTGGTATATGTTACTCCGTTACTCCCTAGGCTTCAATTTTTTCGTTCCCTACTGTGCGAGAAAATGTCATACATGGCGGAATTCGATCAATTGAAGAAGATAAGAACGAAGATCCAAAAGATAAGGAAAAGAAAATGCTAGAATACGATCGCAAGAAGCTCGGTACCTTCCTGAAAGACACC
>JBEIHA010000424.1:0-2525 GCA_040381635.1 Pseudobdellovibrionaceae bacterium | reverse complement strand
TTGACCTTTGCTGGGATCGCATCTTCTGCGATTAAGAATCCCCTTTGGGCACTGGCCCGGGAACTCTGTTTAAACAGAATCTTTGGAAATTATTTCTATCAAATCACCCACGCCAGCGCGGCCGATCAGTTCGGCCTTAACATAGACAGCGCCTTGTCTTTGGCCTGGGCCAAAGAGTTGCGCGTGGGCACCGCACCTTGTGCGAAGTCCGGACGTCCGCCGCCCTTGCCGCCCAATGTGGTGGCGACCTCATTCAATATTTTGCCCGCGTTGATTTTGCCCGCCAAAGACTTTGAAACCGACACAATCACCGGATGCGAGCCATCGCCTTGGCCCACTAAAACCACGACGGCGTCCTTCAATCGGTCCTGAAGTTTGTCCGACAAGTCGCTTAAAACTTTGCGGTCATCCATCGGGATGTCTCCGAAGACAAAGCGGCCGGATACGCCGTTCGCGGTGAAGTCGGTCGCCGAACCGGCAAGTTCGTCCAAATTGACGTTCTTTCCTTTTAGGCTCTGCACTTCGCGCGCGAGCTGGCGGGTGGCTTCTTGCGCTTGCTCAATCCAGGTGGAAAGTTTGGGCGTTTCGGGCTCAAGATACTTTGTCCAGTTCACGTTCATGCTGGTGAGGGCGCGGGCTTGCAAAGATTCGCGCGCTAGACTTTGCAAATACTGAGCGGCCATATCGCCCGTAATGGCTTCGATCCGGCGAACACCGCTGGACACTCCGCCTTCGGAAACGATTTTGAATAAACGGATTTGCGAGGTGTTCGACACATGCGTGCCTCCGCACAATTCCATGGAAAACGGGCCCATCTGAATCACACGCACTTCATCGCCGTACTTTTCGCCGAACAAGGCCAAGGCCCCCTTCGCTAAGGCTTCTTTGTGAGTCATCACTTCGCCCTTCACTTGAATGCTCTTCGCGACTTCAGTGTTCACTAAGTCTTCGATGCGTTCGATTTCGGTCTGAGTCAGGGGCTGATTGTGAGTGAAGTCGAAACGCAAACGTTCGGGTTCGACCAACGAACCCGCCTGCTGCACGTGTTCGCCTAAGACCATGCGCAGGGCCGCGTGCATCAAGTGCGTGGCCGAGTGATTGTTGGCCGTCGAGCGCCGTTCGGAATCATTCACCACCAGTTGCACAATGTCGTTTTTGTGAATCACGCCGTCGGTGACCTTCACCTGATGCATAAACACGTTGTTTTGCTTCAAGGTCTCGAGAACTTCGGCTTCACCGGAAGGTGAGCGAATCACCCCGCGATCGCCGACTTGTCCACCGCCTTCGGCGTAAAAGCAGGTTTTATCGGTGACGATCAAGCCGGTTGCACCTTCGCTGAGAGTCGTCGCTTCTTTCGCCCCGTCGCTCAAAGCCACAACTTTGGCGTTGGTTTCTTGGGTGCTTTCATAACCGGTGAAAACCGTGGTTCCCGCTTTGGCGGCGGTTTGCGAAAAGGTGACCATATGGGCTTGGTCGGCGCCCAAGGCCTTGCCCTTCCAAGAGGCTTTTGCTTTTTCTTTCGAGGCTTTCAAATGTTTTTCAAAGCCCAGTTCATCGACGTGGAAACCGCGCTCTTCGGCGATGATGCGGGTCAGATCGGCCGGGAAGCCGTAGGTGTCGTAGAGTTTAAAAGCGATCTCGCCACCCAGAGTTCCGCCATCTTTCAATTTGTCCAGTTCGTGGCCAAGGACCGTCGTGCCTTGATCTAAAGTGGCGAGGAAGCGCTTTTCTTCGTCGACCACGGTGCGTTCGGTGAAACTCTTTTGGCTGTTCAATTCGCCGAAATAGCCGCCCATCTTGGCGATGACCGCCTCCACCACCGCGGGCAGTAGCGAATCGTTTTCGGAAAGCTGACGTCCGTAGCGAATGCCCCGACGCATGATCCGTCTTAAGACATAGCCGCGGCCTTCGTTCGAAGGCATCACGCCGTCAGTGATCAAGAATGCCGAAGCGCGGGCGTGATCGGCCAACACTCGTAAAGCCACATTGATTTTATCTTGAGAGATGAGTTCTGCGCCCTTAAGGCCCTTGGTGGATTGCATGTACTGAACGCCGGCCTTCTTACAAGCCACCTGGATCAGATCTTGGAACAAATCGGTGTCGTAGTTCGAAATCTTGCCTTGCAGGATCGTTGTCAAACGTTCCAACCCCATGCCCGTGTCGACGGATGGCTTTGGCAACTTCACGCGGCCGCCTTTGCCGTCCTCTTCGAACTGCATAAAGACCAGGTTCCAGAATTCCATAAAGCGATCGCCGTCGCCGCCCATCACGTTTTGTGCGGGGTCACCCGGCACGTCCGCACCGAGGTCGTAGAAAATTTCCGAACATGGCCCGCACGGACCGGCGTCGCCCATGCGCCAGAAATTGTCTTTCTCACCCATACGGTAGATGCGGTCGCGCGGTACGCCCTCTTGCTTGTGCCAAATGTCGGCGGCATCGTCGTCGTCGTTAAAAACCGTGACATAGAGTTTGTTTTTGTCGATCCCGAAATCTTTAGTGATCAATTCCCAGGCAAAGTGGATGGC
>JBEIHA010000423.1:0-2540 GCA_040381635.1 Pseudobdellovibrionaceae bacterium | reverse complement strand
GTGACGAACCTCTCGGTGTGCTCTTAGCACAACAAACTCTGGAAATGTTGCGGACCGAGGAGGCCGCGGGACAAAAATTGTGCCCGTGGATTTTAATTCCGTGCCTGAACGTCGATGGCTTTTCTAAAAACACGCGCGTGAACGGTCGCGGCGTCGACCTTAACCGCAATTATCCGTCGAAATCGTGGAGTCCCGATCACGAGAAAGAACGCTATAACCCAGGACCACATCCGGGCAGCGAAGCCGAGGTCGAAGGAGTTGTGCAATTGATGACCGAGATCCAACCTAGCCTGGTCATTCACTGCCATTCCTGGAAGCCCATGGTCGTATGCGCAGGCCCCCCCGGACTAAAGGACGCCGAGCGTCTGTCGAAATCCAGCGGTTACGAAGTGAAACCCGAAATCGGCTACCCGACCCCAGGCTCTCTAAGCCAATACGGATGGTGGGACAACAAAATCCCGGTCATTTGTATTGAAGAAGCCGACGAAGAGAAGCCAAAATCGGTCTGGCCGCGGTTCGAACAAGGTATGCGCGAGATTTTCCTGGACGTCTCTCCGCGCTGATTCTTCGCTACAATCACAATCATGTCTCAAACTTCCGGTGTCTTGATTGTCGGCTCGAACCACAACAAGCAATTCGATTTCGGTGCCGACTACGTAAAGACTTTTGCGGAGGCGAAGAAGTACATCCGTCTTAAAAAACCGTCCGTGCTTGTCTTCGGGCATTCCGAGAAGCTCGAACAGTTTTGTGAATTCGCCCTAGAAAATTCACCCCAGTCGCTCTGGGTTATGTCCGTAGAAGGCATTAAGCCCTCGGAACTGATCCATTGGACGAACTTCGGCCGCCTTCACGGCGTGATCGAAAGCTTTGAAGATCAAGCTCTCGAAAAAACCGTCCTCGGCGCTTTGGAAGCCGGCGGCAGCGAGGCACAAACCGCGAAGCTCAAAGAAATGTTCGAGGATCAATCGCAACAGCTAAAGCGCCTCACCAACGAGCTTGAAGCGCGCGTGGCTCGTCGCCACAAAGCCTTGCGCAAATCATTAAAGACTCTCGAGCAAACAAAGGGAAGTCTGGAGTCCCTACATAAAGCCCTGCTCGGAATCCACCGCGCTTCGACGATCTTGCAAATGGAACAGAGCTTAAACGAAGTCTTGAGCGTGACGATGAATGTTCTGGCAGTGAAAGTGCGCTTCGCCAGCCAGAGCTCTATGCACGACAGTAACGGCGTGCTCGTGATCGAAATTCCGCCTGGAAAATCCGGCATCAAGGGACAAGTGCTATTTGCTAAGGGCGGAGGCAAGAAGTTTTCATTGAGCGAGATCGACTTTCTTCAAGAGCTCACTGAAGCTTTGGCCCTCGCTCTGCAACGCTTGCACAAATTGGATGAGGCAAAGACCTTTAAAGCCCAATGGCAAGCCACCTTCGACGCCATTCCGCATCCACTGTGCATCACCAATGATGAATTCGAAATCTTGAAAATGAATTTGGCCTTTCAACAGTCCTGCCATACCTCCAGCTTTCGCGGATTGATCGGCAAAAACTGTTTCGAAGCTTTTTTCGGTGATGAATTTAACCCACCCGTAGCGATGGACAGTCACTTCACTTTTCGTCACGCGCGCACAGGACTCAAAGTGACCGAGCACTACGAAGTCATCAGTGAAAAGTTAGGTATGACTCACGACAACCAAGCCGTGCAGCTGGTGCTCTTGCGCTCGATCACTGATGAGGTTCGCTTCGAGCGTCGTATTTTTGAAGGCTCAAAACTCGCCGAACTAGGGACCATCGGGTCTAGCATTGCGCACGAACTCAACAATCCGCTCGGCGGGATGCTGTCGTTCCTTCAGCTTATTCTTATGGACGTAAAGCCCGGGGATGATCTCTTCCCCGAAATTAAAGGCATGGAACAAGGGGTCTTGCGTTGCCGCGATATCGTTCTCAATCTTTTAAGCTTTGCGCGCAAGCACGACCTCAGCGATATCAGTGAGATAGATTTGTACGACGTCATCGAACGCTCGGTGAAACTGATCGAACTGCAATCCAAGTCGCGCGGTATACATATAGAGATGCCCACTAAAGAACCGCTCTCGATCTGCGGTAGCCAGAACGCTTTGTCGCAGGCCCTCTGTAATCTCTTACAGAACTCCATCGATGCCGTCGCGGAAAGGTTAAAGAATGAACCACTTTTTCACGGAAGGATCACCATTCATGTGGCGCTAGCCGGGGACAAGTATCACTTACGTCTCACTGACAATGGTATGGGTATACGACCCGAATTTCAGTCACAGATCTTCAATCCGCTTTTTACGACACGCGACCCTGGACTGTTCAGCGGCATGGGTTTGACGACCGCCTTCACGATTGTATCGGAACATCACGGAAGCCTGGAAATACTTTCCCAGACTGGATCTGGTACTACGGCAATTTTAGCAGTACCTATCTCCAGAAAGTCAGTTTTTTGGCGCGAAAATTTGACGCCGCCAAAATAGAATCTACACTTGAGTTAAGATCACATCCGGAGCCAGGAAGGAGCCGAATGCAAG
>JBEIHA010000422.1:0-2553 GCA_040381635.1 Pseudobdellovibrionaceae bacterium | reverse complement strand
TCGCGCAATTCTTCCATCTCTTCACCCTTTGAGTCGGCTTCGCCCAGTTCATTCTTTATCGCGCGCATTTGCTCGCGTAAAAAGTATTCGCGCTGGGACTTGGACATTTCGTCCTTGGCCTGGGTGCGGATACGCGCTTGCATTTGCAGCA
The DNA here is from genome assembly GCA_040381635.1 of Pseudobdellovibrionaceae bacterium. Taxonomy (GTDB): domain Bacteria; phylum Bdellovibrionota; class Bdellovibrionia; order Bdellovibrionales; family UBA1609; genus JALHOQ01. The sequence continues at coordinate 2,402 of JBEIHA010000422.1, read as the reverse complement.
CTTCGAGTTCTGAACTAAGGATCTCATTTACGAGTATAAGACGTTCTTTAGGATTGAAAGTTTCCAGGACTTTCTGGGCGTCCGAAACTTTGAGGCCTAAGTTGCTGGCGATTAAATCGGCCAAACGGCCCGGATCCGAGACATCGTCCAACACCAACAAGATGTCGGGCGAGAGCATGCGACCAAGAGCGATGATTTTTTCTAAATGTTCTTTGGCATTGCGGATCATGGCTTCGAATTCGACATTCGGCCCCGAAGCGATTTCTTCGATTTTTTCGACGGCGACTTCAAACGAAGGTTCCGATTTTTTGAAGTGCTTGATGCGGCCCTTAGAAACCCCTTGGATCAAGATCTTCACGCGACCATCGCTGAGCTTACGCATACGCATGATCATCGCGATCGTTCCCGTGCGGTAGATGGTGTTCTCGGTCGGGTTTTCTTCGGTGATTTCTTTTTGTGAGGCGAGGAAGATCAGTCGGTTTTTCGCCAAGGCTTCCTCGACCGCGCGGATCGACGATTCACGCCCCACATATAAAGGGAGAATCATGTAGGGGAAGACGACGATGTCGCGTACGGGTAACATGGGTAGGGTTTCGGGAACTTCCAAGACTCTGTCGTCAAAGCTCATTGAATGCCTCTTCTACGGGTTGCTCTTAAGAATACTATCGGTGGGTGAGTGATTTCGCTTTATGGTCTGTTCACGAGAGCTTAGTCGGGAAATGGGTCTTGTTTAACGTGATTTGGACCTTATCTGGACTGATGCATTTTGCTCAGTTCTTTAAGCAGTTCCGGTAGGTCGCGGGGATCACAAGGAATTGCGGGGAAGCGGAAATCCGCTCTGGGAGGGCGTCCTAGCCTTAGAGCCTGGCTCAAATAGAGCCAGGCCCTTTCTAGATCGAAATAATTTATTTTTTCAGATCGAACGTACGCGCGGCGTTTCTTCGCGGATCTCGGCGCCCTCGATACTCAAGGTGGTCCACGGGATGGCCAGCAGGCGATCCTTTTCGATGGGCTCCTCGGTCTCTTCGCAGATGCCGTAGGTGCCCCGTTCGATGCGAGCCAAAGCGTATTCGACCGCCATCAGCTGCGCTCTCAAGCGTTGCTGAGTGGCGAACAAATTGTTTTCGGCAAGCAAGGCGCTGCTTTGATCGGCTTCGTCACCCCCTGAAGTGGTGGAGCGTTCGCGAAAGTCGTGCATCTGTGTTTGGTAGCGATTCAGCAGATCCGATTTCGCGGTTAACAATTTTTCTTTGCAAAGTTGAACTATTTTGCGATCAAGCATCTTTAGCCCCCTATCCTATGCGTTAGGACTGAGGGCCTGATGCGAAAGGTTACCGGCGCAGGGTCTTTTTCTTTGGTCCCGTTTGTTTTTCGGTCCCGGTCGGGCCTGAAGTAGTTTCGAAACTGGGGTTCCAGGTCACAATTTGCGATTCTCGGACCATAAAGGGGGTGAGGGGGCGAGTGAGCTCGCGCTGTTCGTTCATGTTCAGCAGACCGCCCACACCTTGGAATTGACGGAGTCGATTCAAACTTTCGGCTAGGCCCACTCTTGAGCGTTCGCCACCGGCGATGCTATTTCTTAACATCAGGCCGACTTCAAAGCCTTGGGCTTCGAAAAGTCCCGGTTCCTCGCCAAAGGTCTTAACGAAATCGCGAAAGAACTTCGATTGTTTGAAAGCCGGGTCGTTGGTGATGTTGGTGTCGACGAATATCGCGTTCTCGACATTTCGTTCGCCGCGACGAACGAGTTCGGTTGAATTCCACACGTTCGTTCCCAGTAGCCGCGTGTTGGTTACGCCTTGGTACACCAACATAGGCGCGATTTGGCCCAAGGCTTTTGGTGTGTCGGGAATAAAGATCGCATCGAAATCAACAACGGCCGGCAAGATGTCGTCCGGTGGACTTTCGCGGGTCGAAATTTTCTTTTGCTTGCGATACCAGTCACGAAGGCGCGACTGGTATTCGGCCTTTCGGTCTTCGACGTAGTAGGTGCCCACCAGACGTTTGATTGGCCCACGAAAATCCGTTTCGGTTGGATTGTAAATTTGCGCGCCGGATATCGTTCCTCCACGAGCTAGCACTTCATCCCAGAAAAGATTGGCGTATTCGACTCCGTAGGCGTCGTTCGGATATAGAATTGCGAAGCGCTTCAAGCCCAATTGCTCCATCGACAGCTTGACCAGTTCGCGCACTTGCATGGCGCTGGTCACGGCGTTGCGGAAAATATAAGTGCCTGTTTCGGTCAGCCCCGCTTTTTGTGAAAGCGCGATGCTGGGCACGCCCAGCTCTTCGGTTTTTTGCGCCACGGCCGTGGCTTCGCGCGAAAGCAAGCTGCCAACGACGGCGATCGCGTTGTCTTCGGTGACTAGACGTTCGACGGCGCGGCGGGCACCTTCGGGTGT